>JAJONK010000581.1 GCA_021323355.1 Deltaproteobacteria bacterium | reverse complement strand
AATGCTGAGGCGCTGGAAATCCTGGAGAAAGTGAACACGTTGGTTGTCGACAAGACCGGTACATTAACCGAAGGAAAGCCGCAGCTCTCGGAAATTATCGCCATGGATTCGGGTTCAGATCGCAAAGAGATCCTTCGACTCTCTGCGAGCATCGAGCGTGCCAGCGAGCATCCGCTTGCCGCGGCAATTGTGGCGGCAGCCGAGAAGGAAGGAGCGAGGCTCGTGAATACTGAGGAGTTCCGCTCGCTAACCGGCAGGGGAGTTATCGGAAAGGTCGAAGGACGTTCGGTAGCATTGGGCAACATCGAACTTCTCAAAGAGCTGTCGTTGGATCCCGGCCCTCTGCGCATGAGAGCCGAGCTCTGCGCATGAGAGCCGAGGAACTCCGCCGGGAAGGACATACGGTGATGTTTGTTGCCATCGACGGCCGAGCGGCCGGACTGGTGGCGGTTTCCGATCCAATCAAGCACTCGACCCACGAAGCGATTAAAATTCTGCATGGAGAAAATGTCAGAATCGTCATGCTGACCGGAGATAGCCGCACTACGGCTGAAGCAGTCGCGCGACGGTTGGGAATCGATCAGGTGGAAGCCGAAGTGTTGCCCGAACAGAAAGCCCAAGTGATCAAACGGCTGCAGGACCAAGGCCGGGTGGTCGGCATGGCTGGCGATGGGGTCAACGATGCTCCTGCGCTGGCGCAAGCGCATGTCGGCATCGCCATGGGCACGGGCACCGATGTGGCCATCGAGAGCGCTCACATCACTCTGGTCAAAGGCGACCTGCGCGGCATCGCCAAGGCGCGGCGGCTGAGCCGGGCAACCATGCGCAACATCCGTCAGAATCTATTTTTTGCATTTGTCTATAACGTCTTGGGGGTGCCTATCGCTGCGGGAATTCTATTTCCATTCTTCGGTGTCCTTCTGAGTCCGATCATCGCAAGCGCCGCGATGACGTTCAGCTCAGTTTCAGTGATTGCGAATGCGCTCAGATTGCGTCGAATTACATTGTAATTTTGCTTGCGCCTGCGATCGATGCGGCAGAAGCACGAGCACGTTAACACCAAGACGCGTTTTTACGAATCTTGGGCTGGGCAAAATATCAGTGCTGTGCTAGTACCAGAAAACGATCTCTGGAGGTGGCGACGATGAGTAGATCGACTCGGCGGCATTTGTCTCTTGCTCCCATCTTAATCATCGCGCTTTTTCTACCGCGTGAGGCGAGCCCGGCCTCCGGCGAACTGCTGGTCGCCTACGGCGGGCACAATGAGACCATGGCGCCGATGTGGGTGGGCGTTGATCGAGGTTTGTTCAGAAAGCACGGTGTCGATCCGCGAGTGTTGCAGACCCGAAGCGGCCCGATCATGATGGCGACCCTGGCGTCGGGCGGAGCCCCTCTGGTTTGGGCGGCGCCGACTAGCGCCATCAGCGCGGCGCTGGGAGGAATGAAGCTCGGGTGCTTTGCAGTCGGCAACGATAGAATTCCCCGCGAGTTGATCGCCCGCAAGGGGATCGAATCGTTGGATGATTTGCGCGGTAAAACCTTCGGCGTTCAAAGCATTGGCGGCGGCTTCTGGTTGGCCACCATGGCCGTGCTCAACGGGCTCGACATCGATCCGGACAAGTACAAGCTCAGTATGCGGGTGATTGGCGATACCGGAACTGTTACGCAAGCCCTGACCACCAGCAATATCGACGCTGCGGTGGTGCCTTATAGTTTTGCCGATATGGCCAAGAGGGCCGGCGCCCGCTCGTTGGCGGATGCCGGCACGGTAAAACTCGTTTATCAGGGCACAGCGATGTGTGCGCGGAAAGATTCTACCGCCATTAGTAATGAAACGATGATCGGATTGGCCAAAGGGATTGTCGAAGCGCTGGTTTATATCCAAGAGCCGGCAAATAAGCGTGATGTGTCCGAGATTCTCAAGAAGCATCTCCGGCTGACAAGAGACGAAGATATCGAGGCATCATACAACGTGACACGTTTACAGATGACAGCTTTGGATATCGCCCCCAACGGCGAGGCTTGGCGAAGAATCCAGCGCCTGCTCACTCGGGTCAATCCTAAAGTTAAGGAGGCGGATCTGGATCAGTTACTGGTGAGCAACGCAGCACGGACTTTGGAGGAGAGCGGCTTCTTGCCCGGCATGAGAAGGAGACTCGGAAGGTAATGAGTTGCGACTAAGAAGCAATCGAGCGGTGTCGTGTCGCAGCCATGCATTTGTGACGCGAGTTGGCTTAGCTGACGGCACGAACAGGTTGACGTGAACAGCGATCAGACAGGAAGGAGATTGAATCATGCAAGGTGGACACGCAATGTTGAAGGCGATTGAGCGAAGCGGCGTCGATTACATTCTTTCTTCTCCGGGTTCGGAGTGGCCGCCGGTGCGCGTGGAGCGCAAAAGCCGAAGTACATCAACTGTCGCCACGAAGCCGTCGCAGTTGCGATGGCGGCGGGTTACACGAAAGTGACCAATCGGCCGCAAGTGGTAATGCTGCACGCCACGGCCGGTCCGCTCAATGCGGCAATGACGTTGCGCGCGGCCTTACACGAGCGTACGCCGATGGTGATCCTCAGCGGTGAAATCGCCGCCTACGGTGAGAATACGCGTGTGCCCGACCCGGGCGGCCAGTGGCTACACGATCTCACGGATCTCGGCGGCTCGCCGGATTTGCTCAGAAGCTGCGTCAAGTGGGCGGATCGAATTTCTTCAGCCGAGCTGTTGGCGCCGACCATCGAGCGCGCCGTGCAAATCGCTGTAGAGCCACCGGCAGGTCCGGTGCTCATTGGCATCCCCTTCGAATGCATGATGGAAGAGGTTCAGTGGATCGAGCATGGCAAAGCCAACGAAGTCGTGCGCTCGGTGGCAGTAGACGATAAGGCTATAGATCAGGCGCTAAAGCTCATTGCCAGTGCAAAGAATCCCGTCGCAGTCACGGAATATGTCGGTGGCGATCCGCGCGCTGTTGAGAGGCTCGTGCAGCTTTGTGAATTGTTTTCCATTCCGGTGATGGAAACGTACCGGCCGGCTTTCGTGAATTTTCCGCGCAGTCATCCACTTTATTTGCATCATGACGCGAAGGCCATCGATGCGGCGGATTTGATACTGATGGTGGAAGCTGTGACACCCTGGTATCCGGCGAGCAAGTCGCCCAAGAACGCCAAAGTCATCGCCATTGCCGCAGAGTTTCCCAATTCGCGGCTCCCTTACTGGGGCTACAATGTCGACCTAGCTCTAGTGGCGCCGCCGGCGCAGACGCTGGAGAAAATAGTAACCAAAGCGAAAGCGTCCGAAGAGGTCGCCAGCAATCGCACGGCTTACGAACACCGCCTAGGGCGCACGCGCGAAAAACATGACGATCATTTCGGCAAGTTGAATACTGAAGCCCGAAAACATGCCGATGACACGCCGATTGACCCAAGATGGCTGTGTCATGCGTTGGCCGAGGCATTGCCCGAGAATTCGGTGATCTCGGAAGAGACCACGGTTTATCGCACCCTCATACAGGAAGCGATCCCACGCAACCAGCCGCAATCATATTTTGCTCGAATCACCGGCGGGCTCGGCGTTGGTTTAAGCTATGCGTTGGGCGTCAAATTAGCGATGCCCGACCGGCCCGTGTTCGCGCTGATCGGCGATGGCGCGTTTCACTATAATGCCGTGCCGTCATGCCTTGGGGTCGCTGAAGAATATCAGCTGCCGATCCATGTGGTGGTCTTCAACAATGGCCGCTACTTGTCCATGGAAACCAGCCTGATGAAATATTTCCCGGAGGGCGCAGCGAAAAAGACCGGAGTTCACTTTGGCGCCAACATCGCACCGCATCCGGACTACCAGTATTATGCCCAAGCGCACGGTGGTCGCGGATTCCGGGTGACGCGGCCGGATCAAATCAAGACGGCAGTGGATCAGGCGCTGGTGCAAGAAAGGGAAGGCAAACTCACAGTGATCGATGTTGTTCTCAGCGATTTCAATCCGCGATAGCGCGGCAGAGAGGGATAAACGAACGGGAGGTTTTGAGCAGCTAAGGAGAGTTTCTTTTGTTTTTCGGCTGATGTTTGGATACGGCGGTTTTCTTGCGCATCCCAGTACGCTGCTTCGCTGGCAGTGTTTTCTTTACGCGGGAAACAGTCGGGGGTAATCCCAACTTTGTTTTTCTTGTTGTTTCCTGCTCCGTTTGCATCACCAGAGGTTGGCCTACAGCCCACTCTGTAACCGGGTCTTTCTTGCTTTTGTTGGGATGCCGCATAGCTTCTATGATGTCACAGTTGTAGTATCTTTCCAATACCAGAGCGCTGCCTGTAACTTTCGGCTAAGTCATATCCTTGGACCGGCTCCATCCGGATGGCATCATGGCGCCGGCACGCATTGGCTCACTACCTCATTTCGTTAGAAAAGATGCCGTGATTTAAAGCGACCGCGCGAGGGGCCGAGCCAGGCGCTTCAGGGTTAAAATCCATGCTTCGTGATCAGCATCTTTTTCTTACCATGGGCGACTTTGGCAGTCGCAATGCTTTTTCGGTTTTCTTAATCGCGGTGATTGACGTTAAGCGCGGCGGTTTTTATCTGGACAGCGGGCTCGCGCAGAAGCAGATGAGCTCGGTGACGCCACAAAGCAAATGGTATTAGTTGTTATCCCGTTTGTTTATCCATTCACGGATAACAAGTGTAGACACGTTTGGTTACCTACCTGCCGATGCACCGAATATGCGCGGAAAGAGTTTTCTCACATTGCCCTCGGTAATTTTGTATCTCTCTTCCTCGGTGAGCCAATCAATTTC
>JAJONK010000077.1 GCA_021323355.1 Deltaproteobacteria bacterium | reverse complement strand
GTCGAGCGCAACCAGTTTGGCGGCACCTGCGTCAACACGGGTTGCATCCCGACTAAAACCTTGATCGCCAGCGCACGGGTGGCGCATATGGCGCGGCGCGCGATGGAATATGGCGTCGGCATCGACAGCTCGATCACTGTTGATATGAAACGAGTGAAAGAGCGCAAAGACGCTGTAGTGCGTCGCTCCAACGAGGGTGTCGAGAAATGGCTAAGAGGCACTGAAAACCTGACTGTCTATAAAGGTCATGCGCGCTTTGAAGGCCCGCGCCAGCTTCGCATTGCCGACCAACTCATCGAAGCGGACCAGATTTTCATCAATGTCGGCGCGCGCGCCAATGTTCCCCCATTACCCGGCCTCGATCAGGTGAGTTATTTCAACAACTCGACCATGATGAAAGTGGATTTTGTGCCGGAACATCTAATCGTAGTCGGCGGCAGCTATGTGGGTTTGGAGTTTGGTCAGATGTACCGTCGCTTTGGCAGCGAAGTTACGATCGTGGAGATGGGACCGCGGCTGGTCCGCCGGGAAGACGAAGATGTTTCCGAAGCCATCAGAGAGATCCTAGAAAACGAAAGCATCCATATCCGGCTTGATGCCGAATGCATCGCCTTGGAAAAGCAGGGCGACAAGGTCGCTGTCGATCTCAATTGCAGCACGGGCGATAAAAAAGTCATCGGCTCGCATCTGCTTCTCGCAGTTGGCCGCGTCCCCAACACCGACGATCTCGGCCTGGATAAGGCCGGCGTCGCCGTCGATCAGCGCGGTTACGTTCAGGTCGACGATCAGCTTTGCACCAACGTTCCTGGCATCTACGCGCTCGGTGACTGCAACGGCCGGGGAGCTTTCACGCACACGTCATACAACGACTATGAGATCGTCGCCGGCAACCTTCTGGACAATGACAAGCGGCGGGTAAGCGATCGCATCACCGCCTATGCGCTCTATACGGATCCGCCGCTAGGGCGGGCCGGGATGACGGAATCGGCAGTGCGCAAAGCGGGGCGGAAAGCGTTGATGGCGACACGGCCGATGACCCGGGTTGGCCGCGCGGTGGAGAAAGGCGAGACCCAAGGATTTTTGAAAATCCTGGTGGACGCGCAAACTAAAGAAATTCTCGGCGCATCGTTACTGGGCATCGAATGCGATGAGGTGATTCATTCGATTCTCGACGTGATGTATGCCAAAGCGCCCTATACGGTCATCCAGCGCGCCATGCACATTCATCCTACGATCACAGAATTGATTCCGACTCTTCTCGGCGAGCTCAAACCTTTGGACCCATCTATGAATAGCTAAACTGTTGGTTAGACTAGAAGGAGAAAACCATGGCACCCACAAGTAGACCAGATCAGCTCTCCGAAGAGATGATCGATGCGACTTTGGCGGATAGCTTTCCCGCAAGCGATCCGCCGTCATGGACACTGGGCCGGGATCGTAACGAGCAAGAAAAAATTGCCGGCGTGGCAGTCACGCAAACGTCAACCATAAATGACAAGGAGAAGTTTATCATGAAAACCAATATCGACCTTTCCGAGGAACAACGTGCCGGTGTTGTGAAGATCCTCAACACCCTGTTGTCTGATGAGTATCTTCTCTACACCAAAACACGAAACTACCATTGGAACGTCACCGGACCGCAGTTCAACGATCTGCACAAGTTTTTTGAGGAGCAATATACCCAGCTCAGTGAAATCGTTGATCAGGTTGCGGAACGCGGGCGCACTCTTGACGGTTGGGCATTCGGCACCATGAGCGAATTCTCCCAGCACGCCAGGCTCAAGGAACACCCGGGCCACTATCCCAGGGCGCGCGAGATGATTGCCAACCTTGTAGACGACCATGAGACAGTCATCCGGCAATTGCGCAGCGATCTGGAGACCTGTGCCGACAAATATCATGACATGGGCACAAACGATTTTCTTACAGGCTTGATGGAACAGCACGAAAAGATGGCCTGGATGTTAAGAGCGTTTTTGCAGGCCGAATCAGTCTAGTTCAGGTTCCTAGCATTTGGATCAGCTTTCACTGTTGCCGGGGCAACTTAAGGCTATACAGGCAAAGAATTTTAAGACACAGGAGGGGATTATCGATGGCGACAAACGAGGCGTATCAAGCCAAACAGTTCAAACTGAGTGGCCTTCAAGGGATTTCCGATCAAACCCTCGAGATGCACTTCAAACTCTATGAGGGCTACGTTAAAGAAACCAACAATCTGACAGAGAAGATCTGGGATCTGGTAAAAGACGGGAAAGTTGATCAAGAAGAAATGCCGGCTTATTCAGAGCTCACCCGCCGTCTGGGATTCGAGTATAACGGCATGGTGCTGCATGAGTATTATTTTGGCAACATGACCAGAGGTGGATCGGGTGATCCAGGCAAGCAGTCGGCTTTTTTTAAAGCGGCAGAGACCGGCTTTGGCAGCTATGATATCTGGAAAGCCGACTTTGTCAGTATCGGTAAGATGCGCGGTGTCGGCTGGGCAATATGTTTCCAGGATCCAAAACAGGGGCGGCTCACGAATCAGTGGGTAACTTTACACGAAATAGGCGGTGTTGTGGGATTCGAGCCGGTGCTGGTGATGGACGTATGGGAACACGCGTTTCTGCTCGATTACAAGCCCGCTGAACGGCCCAAGTACATCGAAGCGTTTTTCGCAAACATTGACTGGCAGGCAGTCGAAGGCCGTCTTCTAGGCGATTTCAAGAAGGCATAAATCGAATGCAGAATAGTTTTCGGAACGATCGATGTCCTCGGGCTGCGACCGGCCGGTGTCGCAAATTTTCCGCATTATATGGCTCGTATGATTTGCGTCTCCATATTCGTAAGAGCGCGGCGCATTGCCTACTAATCGGCTGATCGGGATTATCTCTCCGATCAAGCAATGCGCCGCGAGCTTCCATGCGGCGCCGAACAGACAACGATTGGAGTTCGACCGCTGGATATGCAAGCCAAATGCGCGAACGCCACCCCAACTCATCTCCCCGGCTACCGCGATTACGAATCCGAAAGAAGCTTGTTTGGAATTTCGTCTACTTGATCATTTGAGCTTCTTTCAATTTCGGATTTCGTGCTTCGAAATTTTTTATGCACGCGAGATACAGCATTGAGGAGCATCGTCACTGAAAAGCCAATCTCATTGAGACACTGATGTTTTCGCATTTCTTTATCGACCGTCCGATTTTTGCCACTGCGCTTGGCGGTGGCTGGGTGCCGTAATTGCAGTTGTTGTCGCATCTTTGTCAGGACCGATTATCGAGCTCAGTGTAGTGGCGGAAGATGCCTTCCTGGTTGAACGGCAGACGCCGCTCGGACGCGAGATACGCCGCCAGCCGTGGACGCGCGGCCATCCGCTCGTGCAGCGCGATCACTCGTCGATATTTGCGTTCCTGTTTTGCCATCGCCCGTGGAAATGCATAGCGCGAACCTTCAATCATCTGGAAGAGCGACAGGTCGACGTATGAAACCGCATTGCCGACTAGAACGCGGCCTCCGTTGCGCTCCAGGATCTGCTCGAAATAACGCAGAAACTTGGGCTGGCGTTCGACGTTGAAAATCTCCGCGCGCCGCTTCGCCTCGCGCTTCTGCTCTTCGTAGTACAAGCTGCTTGCGACCGGATGATGCGTGTCGTGAACTTCGGCGACCCAATCGGCGATGGTGAGCTGTAGTTGATGCGCCCAAAGGCGCGCCGCCTCTTCTTTTGGCGCGAGATGAAGACGCGGGCCGAGGAAGAATAGAATGTTGGCGGTTTGGGCGATGACCAGCTTGCCGGCTTTTAAAAACGGCGGCGCGAACGGTGGTCGCTTGACCGACCGGCTTTCCAGAAACTTCGACATTGCCCCCATCTCGCGTGGCCGCCGCGCGACGTCGACATAAGCCGCGCCGGCGTCTTCCAAGGCGAGCCGAACAAATTCACCGCGTCCCTGTATCTCGGGCCAGTAGTAGAGCTCGTAGCGCATGATCTCCTCCGCCGAATTCTATTCTTGACTAACGACCATGCATAAACCGTACGCGAATGCTGCAGGTTTTCTAATCAAAAGTAATCGCGCAGCGCTGCGTCGAACGCTTTTCCGATACCTGGACGCTCGTCGGGAACAAGATGGATTTGCTCGAATGTGGCATCCGCGTGGCGTGCATCGCGCCGCTGGTGTCTGCTGGCGGTATGAGTGCCTCTGCTTGTTTGCTACTCGTAGGCTCTAAGCGGATGCGAGAGACTGGTATTCGTTATCTAGTTCGGCGCCACCCAGGCCGTCAGAATCGATGGCGTGTCCTGCATCAGCGCCTGCCATGACTCGCCACGATCAAGACTCCTGTAGAGCGCGCCTTTACCTTGAATACGCGCATCGAAACCGTAGCCGCGCGCGCCATCGCCCATGCCACAGAAGAGCGCATTGGGATCGCTCGGGTGGCGCAGTAAAACCCATGGCATCCAGGGATTCTCTTGTTCCAGGCCCTGAGCGACAATACGCCAGTTCTCGCCGCCGTCGTCGCTTAGCAGGATATGTCCCTTGGGTGTAATCCTCTCACGCATCCACACGCCTGGAGAACCCTTGCCGCCGCAGACGACCATGCGCGGGTTCACTCCCGGCAAAAAATGCCACTCGTGCGAATAGCTGTGCAGCTCGGTATAGGCCCACGGCATGCCATTCTCGACTCGGCGCCATTGTTGGCCTGCGTCATCAGTGCGATAGTAGCCCCGCGCCGATGAAACATAATAGCGTTCTTTGCTCCCCGGGTAATTTTCAATGTGATGCATATCGACATAGTCGATCCCGGTGCTCCGGTCTTCCCACGTCTTACCGCGATCTCGACTCAGCAGGTTCCCGCCATGTTCGAGCAGAACCCAAATCAGATTCTGCTCATCGGGATGGATGAAGATCTGGCGCACATGGGGAAACTCGACTCCGCGCAAGCGCGGCGGCACGTCCCATTTCTTTTTTACTTCGTCGCCAAAGTTGAGCATGCTGTCGATCGGCTGCCAACTTTTACCACTGTCTTCGCTGCGGAAAAGGCGGATCGGGCCGATGCCCATGTAGACAACGCGCTCGTCATGCGGATCGACCGTGAAGGTGCGCACATCGCCATCCATAATCTTGGTCCAAGTCTTTCCTGCGTCATCGGTGCGATAGCCGCCATCGAATGCGACTGCGGCAAAAACGATCTCGGGCTTGATCGTGCAGCCGGTCAAATGCTCAAGTGTTTTTCCTTGGAAGAATTCGTTGACGGTCTTCATTGACGAATTCTGCGGTTCCATTATCTTCAATCCGCCATTATGAGCGATGTAGTAGCGCAATGATTCAGACATATTTACCTGCTTACGTATAACGGCCGACGTCCATGCAGCCTGGCGACCTCAGTGCGAAAATCTCTAGCACTCCCGTGATTTGTTCTTCTAGAATAGGATCACTTGCTACAAGCATGTTGCGTCGCACCGATCAACCGCTAGCTAATCCATCATTCAATTCTGACAAATGTTGCCAGAAGCCCACCATTCTTTGCCACGCCAATCCGTTTTCCGCTGTTGGCTTTGAATGTGAATAACGAGGAGGATCAACAGCTACTGTCACCTGGGTCTGCCCTGTGCGTTCTGGGGCACCGAACCCAAATCCATAACCCAATCCAGCGACGAGCGGCACCAGGATTGTGTTTTCGGCCGCAATTCCCGTCGCTGGCGAATCGTTCCGACTCGGAGGTTGAATGTCTGTGGAGCGATTTCGGCGGCTGCGTAAATCCGTGATCCGCATTGAGGACAGAAGGCCTGAGCTCGCTTAGCGCCGCTTTCCGCGGTCTTCACATAGATTTTTGGTTGGCCGCTGAGCAACCTGAAAGCGTCGTTGTCCGCCGCAACCGACGTCGTAAAAGCTGAACCCGTGAGGCTCTGACAATCCGTGCAATGACAGACGCCGACCTTTTGTGGATCGATTTCAGCCTCGTAGGTAATAAAACCACAGTGGCAACTACCGTCAATTTTCATAAACCCTCCGTAGCGGTTTGGCTTGCTAATGAGCTTCTTAAAACGGTTCTACTGTCGAGATAAGAATGTGTCAATCCTTAGTGGTCTACCGAGAGTCGAATGTGGGCGCTGATCAGTTCCGACTTCCTCACATCGCGGTCGCGAATGACACCACATCTCATTCCGTTTAATTCGGAATTTACTCGATCATGCTTGCCGACAGGCCCGAACGCCCTGCGAATGAATGCATGCTAGATTGGTCACCGGGGGGAGTCGCATAGGACCTGAACGAATTCGCACTTCCTGAAAAACCTCAAAAAGGAACACCGGACCGAGTTCTACTGCGCTCTCTGATTGCAGAGCGGGCTACCAGCGACTAAGATCAGCCGAGACGAGAAATTAGCGTATTCGGAGGAATACATGCGAAGCAAAACTCTTCTACAGCCGCTAGCAAGAGTTGCGGCGATGCTTCTAATTTTCGCAGGCCTTGCGCATGGCGCTGAGTCAAACCGCGATAGCATGCCGCTGGCCAAAGCAACGTTTGCCGGCGGCTGTTTCTGGTGTATGGAACCGCCCTACGATGAGCTCGAAGGCGTGGCTTCGACAATCTCCGGTTATACCGGCGGTACTAAAAAGAATCCGACCTACGAGCAGGTCAGCGCCGGTACCACCGGCCACACGGAAGCGGTAGAGATCACTTATGATCCAAAGAAAATCAGCTATGAGAAACTGCTCGATGTGTTCTGGCGCAACATCGATCCGTTAACCGCCAATGCGCAGTTCTGTGACTCCGGCAGCCAATATCGCTCCGCTATTTTTTATCACGACCAAACCCAGAAGACTCTTGCGGAAGCTTCGAAAAAGCGACTCCAAGATCGTTTCAAACAACCAATCGTGACTGAAATCGTTCGCGCCTCGGAGTTTTATCCGGCCGAAGATTATCACCAGGATTACTATAAGAAGAACCCGATTCGCTACAAAGTCTATCGGTATGGCTGCGGCCGCGACAGCCGCCTCCAAGAGCTTTGGGGAGCTCAAAAGAAATGACAGTTAGCTGCTCCGCAAGTGTCAACGCAGACCCCATGTCGAGTTTTTGAAGAAGGAAAGCGACAAATAAAAAATCGACAGCTCCAGAATTGCGGCGAAGTCTACACGACTGCGTTAGACAGACTTTGCTCTCTCCAAAAGATGGAGCTCTCAATCGTTCGAGCTTGTTATACGATTCCGCTCAGCTCAGTCAGCAAGATTACAGTTAACCAGAGAAAGCTGACGATCTGCACGAAGAAGAACGCGAAGCGCACGGATGTCACGAGGTCGGTCTGGACGAAGCATACATGCACCAGCGATTGCATGATGCGGGCGACCAGAACCGCGACTGCCAGCGCATTCACCAAGGCGCTGCCCACATTGCCCACGTACAGCCCCAAAACGATTGCGCCAAAAACCGGCAGATTCTCAACGCAGTTTGCGTGTGCCCGCATCGCCCGTTTGTACCAATCCGCTCCCTCAATCTGATCGGCGCGGAACTCGCGTATTGCCACGCGTCCGGTCAGAATCCGACTCCAACGGTATACCCCGACTGTAGCGAGCAACAACAACACGGTCCAAGCGGCGAATCCGACCAGCATCCATACCGGTAAAATCATGAGGTCGCCTCATCGTGTGACGCATAACTGCCGCCGAACTTCGCGCGATACATCACAGTTTCCTTTTCGATTCCCCAAGAACAAACCGAACGGAATATTCTTCAGTTGCCCAGAGCCTGTCAAGGAAATTATCCGGCAAACGCTGCCATGAATTTTTCATCGTAAGCAACCCTTTCCGATGCGCTGAAGATAGAAAAGCGATAGACTGTTCGTTTCCCAAAGAACACATCGAGCGCGGACAGACCGAAGTCTGATCGACATATTTTGCTCGCGTCGTCTTGTTGCGCGTGCTAATTTTTAGAGGTGAACTCGACCCGAATCAGCCGCCGCGTGAACGCGTCCCGCGCTATCGTTTATCGTGCGCTTCTCGATGCGCGCGCCGTCGCCACGTGGATCGTGCCGATCGTCACGACCAGTCAGGTTCATGCGTTCGATCCCGCGAGGGCGGCGCGTTTCGGATCTCGCTGACGTACGACGCGCCGACCGGGACCGGCAAGACGAGCGCGCACCGACACGTACCACGGCCTTTTTGTGAAGCTCGTGACGAACGAGCAGGTCGTGAACTCGTTGAGTTGAGACAGCAGATCCCCACCTGCGTGGCGAGATGACGATCACGATCTCGCTCGCCGATGCGGACGGCGGCGGCACCGATGTCCTCGCCGTGCACGACGGGCTGCCGTCCGGCGTGCCGATCGCCTACAACGAGGCTGGCTGGCGGGAAGCACTAGCGAAACTCGCGGCGCTCGTCGGGGAGGGTTGGAACATACACGACTAGCTATCCTGTCTTTGATCAACTCGGCAGAGGACCCATAAACCAGCTCGGCAACGGCAATTCATCAGTCAAAGGGTGTGACCCACCCCATGTACGCAATGATCATAACCGGAGCGCATGATGAAGATCTCCATTCTTGACGATTACCACGACACTCTCCGCACGCTCGAATGCTACAGAAAGCTGGCGGGTCACGAGGTCAGAATCTGGAACGACCACATCCAGGAAGTCGATACGCTGGCCGAACGATTGCACGACACCGAGGTGTTGGTGCTGATCCGCGAGCGGACGGAGATCCGCAGATCTCTACTTCAGCGGCTGAACAAACTTAGATTGATAAGCCAACGGAGCGTCTACCCGCACATCGATGTTGATGCCTGCACGGAGTTGGGAATCATTGTTTCGTCGAGCCAGCACGCCGGCACGCCCTCTTATGCCGCCGCCGAACTTACATGGGCGTTGGTACTTGCGGCGATGCGCCAG
>JAJONK010000076.1 GCA_021323355.1 Deltaproteobacteria bacterium | reverse complement strand
TCTCGCTATTTGGCGCCTACCCAGCCGACCGTGGAGATGTCGATCACCTGTTCGTCCGGACCGAGGCATTTGATTTCATAATAGGACTGCCGCTCTGCAGGATCGTTCGGGCTAACTTCGGTTTGTTCCGTTAATCTTGTTCCGCGCACCGATTCGATCTGGGATAAAGCCGTATCAAGATCTTCGACTTGGAAACCAACATGATCGACGCCCAGTCTTAAAGGCTCGCCATCTTTGCCTTGCTGGTATTTCAGGATTGCGATATTAAGATGGCCATCCGTTAGATAGACGCCATTCTTCCCCATGCCCACCTGCGTAAGACCGAACGCATCCTTATAAAAAGCGGCGGTTTGATCGACATCGCGAGTCCGTATAGCAATATGCTTGATCTGAGCCATCGCTTCACTCCTCCGCCTTCAAACCATGGCGCCTGTTGTCGTTTGGGAAGATAGGCAGCAATATTAAAGCGCTCAACCTAACTTACTATGCCGCGAGTCTCAAAGCGTCATGCAGTATTCGAAAACTCAATTCAAATCACGAGGGAATAAATATCTTTTGCCCGATGAATAAAAAATTCGGATTTTTCATCGTCGCCTTATTCGCCTCAAAGATTTTGTTCCACCTGTAATGATCTCCGTAAAAACGCTGTGCCAGGTGGCTCAGAGTGTCTCCGGGAACAACGGTGTATTCTTGCGAACCCTCACTGGGAGCATCGGCAGCAAGGGTTGGCTTTGCCGTGGCGACTTTCGCTGGAGGCGGCGCGGCTTTCGGCTGCACCGCCGCTTTGGCGCTGGGGGTGGCCGGTGCCGCGGCAGGGGGCTCCTGACGCTTGGCCACAACCGGCTGGGTTTTATAAAGACGATCGATATAGCCGGAGCTATCCAGCTCTTTGATAAACGTCAGATCGACAAACTCCTCTGGCCGTGCTGTTTTAGCTTTTGCATCTCTGCCGGCCAGTTCGCGCAGCATAATGTCGATGCCGCGTAGGGTTGGATAAGGTTTCTGCGGCGTGAGCGTCAGGCCTAAGTCGGTATAGACTTCGTTCAACAATTCCGAGTCATTGGTCTTTAAGTATTTTGCTAAAATAGCGATCGATTCAGGGCGATTGGTTTTGTAGTAGTGAATTCCTTCAACGTAAGCTTTCATCACATTACGAACAATGTCAGGCCGGGATTTGATGAGGGCTTGGGTCGTCACCAAGCCGGTATGTTGATACTCCAAGCCGAGCATTTGGAGATCGGCGAGAGCATGGAAGCCGAGGGCTTTGGCTCTGACGGTTAAGGGCACGGCGATCATCGCCGCCTGGATTTTGCCGGATTCGAGTGCTGCGAATCGCGCCGGCTGAGATCCAATTTCCAGGATCGGAACATCTTTTTCCGGTACCAGGCCGAATTTTTCGAGCGCATAGCGAGTGGCGAAATCCGAGGAAGAACCAAACCGGCTTACCGCCATAGTTTTTCCTTTGAGTTGCTCAGGTCTAGTGATACTTTTCTCAACCATCAGCTGATAATCCAGTGTGTTCAGAAAACCGGCTATCATGACTACGTCGGATCCTCTGAGACGACTCTGCAGCACGCCAGCTCCGGCCATCTGGGCGAATGCCACGTCTTTATTGGTCAAGCTTTGCACTGCGGTGCTGCCACTTTCGATGAAGACGATTTGGACGTCGAGACCGTTTTTGCGAAAGAAGCCGCGCTCATGGGTTATCCATAAAGGCGCCATGTTGCCTGAAACAGAGCTGTACGCGATGGTAAGCTTCTCGAGCGGTCGCTCCGGCGTGTCAGCGCCGTAAGCGCCCGCAGGTAAGAACAGCGCGATGATAACTAAAATCAGCAATCGTAGCGGCCTATATTTCTTCGAGTAATGCATATTCATCCTCCCATTTGGAGTTTGAGAAAATCATGTGGTCTCCCGGTTCAAGCGCAGCATCGCGGCTCTCAGGCTCGAGCGCATCCGTTCAAGAGAACGCGCCAATTCACCGATTTCGTCGCGCGAGACGACACAGTTACCGATCGACATTTCGAGATCGCCTTTGGTTACCTTATCGGCGACTTCAGTTAGACCGATAATCGGTCTAACAATCCAGTTGGCGATGACAAAAGAGAGCGCCGCGCCGACAATCGGAACGAGCGCAATGACGCCGATCATAGGCCAGATAAAGCTTTGTACTTCCTTGTCCACCGCGTCGCTCCAGAAACCCACATGGGCAGTTCCCGCTTGTCCGTCGAGAACTGGAACGCTTGTCTCATAGACAGTTTTTTCCTGTAGCGACAAAGTTCGGCGTTGTGCTTCACGTGGACTTCCGGCGCTAGCTCCTTGGCGCAGTTGCTGCGGAAAAGAACCCAGTGTTTGGGCAATGACTTCGCCGCGCGCATCATTGATGTAAACGTAGGCCACTCCTTCGAAAAGAGTGTATTTCGCAGCCAACGCATGAAGCGCGAGCTGATTCTTACTGACTATATGACCGGCAGCGGCATCGCTGAAATTGGTCGCGATGGCGAGAGCGCGCTTGTCGAGTTGCTCTCGCATCGCTGTTCTCGTTAGCTGATAGAGTGCCGCTATCAAAAGGAGTCCCAAGATAATCATGACCGCGGTATAGATGCCGCCGATCTTCCATTTCAAACTGACACCTAATTCTGCAGCCATAAATTCATCTTCTCCTTTAAATAAACCCAATGCTTTCTAAGCTAGAAAGATCGCATTGTCTGAAGCGCGCTGACCGCCTGCTCCATCTTATCCAAAAAACGAGCTCTCATGGTGTCGTTGAAAATCTCACGGCTGACTCGCTCGATTAGCTCAGCGAGCTTCCTTTGCGGAAAGCTATCGCGAGACTCGCCGAGATCGGCAATCTGGTCATCGACGATCAGCTTTGCCATCGGTCCTATACCCTCGGTAGCTGCTCGGGCCATGAAGTCGAAAAACTGCGATGCTACGGTGCGTTCCTTGATAGCGCTCACCGGTGCCGTCACATGGTTGGACCGTCGGTTAATGAAAGTATCCAATGATTCAGCGGCTTGCTGGGTCGCTTGAGAAGTGTGCGCGCCGAACTCCCGAGCCGTAGGTCTGGCGAAACCATTACTGCGAATGCCATTATTAGATGCGCCGTTTGTTCGACCATCGGCTGGCCGGTCCAACATGAGCTTTGCCGCTACTTTGACAATCACGTAAGCGGAAACTCTCTTCCGCCCGGCTCTCGATGCCATGGCTAGCGCGTTGTCGCATAGCGTGTTGATTAAACGGGGCGTTCCTGAGGAATAAGACCAAATGGCCTCAAGCGCTTTTTGATTGAAGATTTCCGGACCTTCGTAGCCGGCCGCGCGGAGGCGATGGCGAATGTAATGCTCCACTTCACTGGCTAACGATAATGCGCGGGTTTGGTAATGGATTGCAATTCTTTGTTTGATTCTTTGCAGCGCCGGCTTGCGCAATTTGACGATCAGTTCAGGTTGTCCCACCAGCACGATTTGAAGCAGTTTCTCCTGCTCTGTTTCTAAATTCGAAAGATCGCACAGGCTTTCCAGTGCCCCGTCAGTTACCTTTTGCGCTTCATCGATTAGGAGGGCGACGGTTTTTGCTTCTCTATTCTGCTGCAGCAAATAATCCTTGAGCGCCTGCTCTATCTCGAACCGCGTCTTACCTTGAGTCGGGAGACCCAGATCCTCAACGATTAATTCGATCAATCCATCGCTGGTAACATGACTTGTGGAAACAAAGACAAACCGCGTAGTTGCTTCAAGGTGGCGCATCAGTTTGCGCAACAGGATGGTCTTCCCGGTTCCAACTTCACCGGTCACGACCAATAACCCTTTTTTTGCTTTAATCCCGTCTGCGAGTACGTCTAATGCTTCGGTATAATGATAGTTTTGGAAGAAGAAGCGGGGGTCTGGAGCGACGCCAAAAGGCATGTCGTGAAGTCCAAAGTGAGTCTCTACCAAAGTTTTGTTGTCGCCCAAGCTAAGAGGTTCGACCATTCATATCCCCCGTCTAATCAACCCTGTTTGAATCAGATGAAATTAAACCGGCCGGTGCCCGAAAACCGGCATCCGTGATTAACATGATAGTCGTACGAGCTGAAGTTTGCGAACGGTGGCGCGAGCAGCAATTCATAGTAGATTTTTGTTTTACTTGTCAAGAACGAGTTCTCATCTCTTCCCTGGTTGTCAGGCTAGCTCTTCAACCAGAGCCGGCGCTTCTGGTTGCGGTTCTCTTATAGCAAGAACGACAAGGTTCGCTAAGAGGACTGTGCCTGCGAGGAAGTAGAACGCGGTGAGAATGCCCCATCGGTCGGCGATAAATCCGCAGATGAGCGGGGAGAGCGAACTTAGCAACGACTGTGAACCGGAAAAGAAACTGACCATGCTCCCTCCCAGCTCCTTGGGGCTGAGATCGAGTACCCAAGCCCAGATGACAGGCCGGACCGCATACAGGAAGAAACCAAGAATCGCCAGACCTGTGATGAATAGCCAGGTCATTTGGAAGTAAGCCAGAACAAAGAGCACGATGCTGGTTGAAAACAGTCCGGCGGTGAGGACCCGTTTTCTTCCACTGCGATCCGAGATACCGCCGGCGATGGGCGTGCCTATCATGCCGGCGGTTTGAGTGATGGAGAGATAGAGTCCTGCCATTGCGCTCGACAAGCCGAGGTCGTGGGTCAGATAGATGGGCAAGAAAGTATGCAATCCCTGCTGGGTCATGGAGCGCATGCCGGCCACGAGTACCAGCAGCAGGATGCTGGGGTTCTGCGCCATTTTTTTCATGCCGGCCAGATACTCTTTCAACGGCAGAGCTTTCTTGGCCTGCGCGCGCGTCTGAAGCCGGCCGAAGAGAAATTTCCAAAGAATTAAAGCGATGACGATGCCTGGAATGAGATTTACGAACAGAACCGAGCGCCAGGATAAAGTCAGGAGCAGCACGCCGACGAGTAGCGGCGCGATACTCTCCCCGATGTTAGGGCCAATGGCGTGGATGGCGATGGCAAAGCCCCGTTTGCTGGGATATCTTTCGGAAATTGTGGAAATCGCCGCCGGATGCCAGAGATAGTTGCCCACGCCGACAAAAGCCATGAAGACCGCTACCCAGAAAAAGCTATGACTTAAGCCAACTAAGAAATAAGGGACGCCGGTGGCAAGCAGCGCCAATCCCATCAGCAAAGCTTTGCGACCGATAATATCGACGAGTATGCCTGCTGGAACATTGATGAGCAGGTTGGCGACTGCGCGAATGGTGACAAGAAAACCGGCTTGGCTATAGGTCAACCCTAACTCTTGAACCAGATACGGCAGCAGCAGATAAAAGGTCGCGGGACACCAGTGTGTAAAGGTGTGACCTAGAGCAACCAGCCATAACAGCGAATCGGTCTGTCTGATCTGATGTATCTGATCGGTTAGTTTAGTCCGTAGCGACATCGTTGTCCGTTCAATCGCGGAGCAGCAACCCTACTCTCTAGACCGCCGTCACTATAAATACAAACAATTTTAGAGACCGCTAGATACAGTCTGTGAAATTCGAAGAATCGGGTTGTGCTGTTTGCTAGGCCGCAGACCTAAGGTTGACCGGAAGTGAGAGATAGAACTAATGTACTGCTGTTGCTCGATGATAAACGAGTGGCTGATGCCGAAGCAGGAGAGGCGGGCCCAAGGGCGGGAACGCACGACGCGCGCCCGCCCTCTATGAAAGATTTCACGGATTGAAATCGGCTTGAACTTGCTGGCGAATATCTTTACGTGTCTCGTAGCTGATGATCTGGATTTTTTCGGCCGGTCCCGATCGATTACCCATCATGATCATCGGCTCGGAGCCGGCGTTCTCCAGCTGATAGAACGATCCTCCCGTGATCAGCGCCGCCTGCCCTGGCTTCAGGACCACTTGGCCGCCATCGGGAAAACGCATGGTGCATTCGCCCTCAATCACGTAAAAGGTTTGATCGGCATTATGACAATGCATTTCATCTTTTTGTCCCGGCTTATAATAATGCATCCAGGCGTGAAACCGCGGCGTGTTGAAAATGTTCTTGCGCCGCTTTTCTTGATGGGCCAGATCCACCAGATCGATAACATCGATGCTCATAAAAACCTCCTCGCTTGTTATATTTCGCAAGAGCAACTGCCTAAATAGATTTATAGCACGGCCACCACCTCGATTTGAAACAACACATTGCCGCGCAACTCGACTTTGAGCGCGTGCCGGGCGGGGCGGTCGTGTTCATCGGGAAACATCTCGAGCCATGCGTTATTGACGGCGTCACGAAACTTTTCCTCTTTTAAATAAACTTTCATATGCGCGATATTATCGGTTGTGCCGCCGGCCTTCTCCATGAATAATTTGAGATTGCGAAACATGGCGTAGGCTTGTTCCACCGGATCATCGGAAAGCACGCCGGTTCTGGCGTCCTTGCCGGAAATTGCCGAAGAGAAAATCAGATTGCCGATCACCACGCCGTTAGGAATCGGCGCGCCATGCTCCATACCTTCGATGTGAATGCTTTTGCGCTTTGCCATGAGAGATGCCTCCTTCGCTCGATAGGTAGCTGTCTCATAGCACGCTGTCGAACGACGGTCTATGGTTCGGCGGATCAGCGCCGTTCGCCGATGTTTCGTGAAAAGAATCTGTATGGAGTTGTAACGGAATGGCTTCACGCCGAGAAACGCCGGCCGTTCAATGACTCCGGCAGTTAGATCCTGTCACCGATTATGGCTTGGTTAGAAAACCGGTCAGAATCTGAAGAAATTCATCCGTCGCCTCGGCGTGAAGCCAGTGCCCGGCGCGAGCGATTGTCACAAGTTCAGCCCGCGTGAATATCGCTTTGATGGATGGCAGGTCGGTATCTGCAATGTACTCCGATCGGCCGCCGCGTATGAAAAGAGCCGGTCTGTCATAGGAAGCTGCGGCGATGATCGGCTTGGTCAACTGGTCATAGCTTTTGGCGATCGAACCAAGATCGATCCGCCATTGAAAACCGCCGGACGGCACTCGGGTAATATTTTTCATCAAAAACTGCCTGAGCGGGGCTTCGGGAATGGCAGGCGCGAGGGCCGCATCGATTTCGCCGAAACTTTGAAAACTTTGCAGCTCCAGCTGTTCGAGCGCCGCCAGTATCGGGCGCTGCGACGGCGGGTAGGCTTTAGGCGCGATATCAACGATTGCCAGTTTGCTCACCCGGTCCGGATAACTGGTGGCGAACTGCATGGCGACCTTGCCGCCCAGCGAGTGACCGACAACGTGGCATTCCGAGATCTTTTCACGCTCCATGAGTTCGCGCAAATCGTCGGCCATGGCCGGGTAGGTCATTATTTCGCTATGCGGTGACCGTCCATGATTGCGGAGGTCTACCGTATAGATTTTGTAGTTTGGACTAAGCCGTGTGCTGATCGCGCGCCAGTTATCCGACGAGCCGAGGAGACCGTGCAGAATTATGACAGGGAAACCTGATCCTTCGATGCGGCAGCAAAGTTTCATGAGCCAGGAGGTGAACTCTGACAAGATTGGCGTTTAAAAGAAAGCCGGAGACGCGCTGATGGTAGGCGAAGGCCGGTTGCTCGCCTGCGACGCGGTATTGATCGAACTATTTATGCGCCGATTAACGCGCGCGATCTGACACCGTTCTCACGTATGTTGAACGCGCGAAGTTGGGTGCGCGGTTCGAGTTCCAGCGCTTAGCGCAAGAGATCTCCGATCGCCAGGTCTCATCGAGTATGATGCGACCCGTTTTGGTGATGACGCATTAACGATTGCGCGAGGCGCCGTCCTGCCTGATGAATCCCGGTGGACGGCCGCTCCTAGAGCGAATCTCGTACCATCCCCGGCTCGCTGCCACTACGTTGACCTGAGTGCCCGGATCCAGACGGGTAATTAAGGCCGAGTCCTCACTGGGTTCACTGTAAACCGGCGTCGATCTGACGATCGTATGCGCTCCAAAAGTGCTCTGCGATCGAGGGGTCTTGGCCGCCGGTTCTTTGGAGGTGTTGCGCACAGCAGCTTTAGCATCGTCCGGTTTTGCTCTGACGCGCTCGTCGGGGCGCAAAGCCTCGACCTTAGGGGCACTGTCGGAAACGATTGCTGATCGGTTCTCATCTATGGATTGCTGCTTTTTCGGAAGCTCGACGGTTCGAGAACTGGCAGGTGTCGTTGCACCATCGGAGGCCACAGTGATCTCGGCGGACGTATCAAAGAAGAGCTGAACCAAAAGAATCAGAACCAATCCTAGGCCTATGCCTATACCTAGGGCGATATTCCCTGCCGGGCTCTTAGTACCGTCCGGTGGAACTTTGGTCAAAACGGGTTTGCCGGCGTTTGTGTCCGTAGCCCCGGAGATCGTATCGATGGCCCTTCGATCATGGCTTTCCTCGTAGCCGGGCTTGTTTTCTGTAGCCCCATTCTCAGAGAAATACTCGATCTCGTCATCGGCAAAGCGGGTATGATAGACGATGTTTTTCGCCCAACTGCGGTAACGCAGCATTTCATCGTCGCGCCCGCGCTTTTGCGCCTCGTCCGCGCGCGCCAGGAAAATATCCCTAACCACTTCTCGTTCACGTTCGGAAAGATCGGTAAAGTCTTTGAGCGAGTCGATCTGTTCTCGGTACGTATCGCTGCCATGAAGTCGTATCCAGGCGAGCAGGTGGGACAATTGGGCGGTTCGTCTATCCGCTGACTGCCGCCGTTCCAGATCCATGCCGGCGATCTTGCTTTGGTCCTGGATGGGCTCAACATAACCGATGGCAGTATGCAAAGTGGTGGTTTGTCCATAACGCCCGGGAAAGCTGCGCTTCGAAGAACTATTCCTGATTGCGCAGCTTGGCGGCTGCTGGAACGGTTCTCGAGTAACCTGATCCCATCAAACTGCATTTGTGCCGGGTCATCCGACATGTCGCTTTGCAAAGGTGAATCATCCATCTGCTCGCGAATGATCCCCATAGCGTGCTGCGAGGCATCATTATTAGTAAGGCGCTCTTGGTAGCGAATGATTTCCTGTTGCAGTTGCCGATTATTGAGCAGCGCTTTGTCGTATCTTTGTTCGAGGTCGAGCAACTGACGTTTGATCGTATCGAATGTCCGCAGCTTCTCCTGGCAATCGGCCAGCTCTCGCTCAAGTGCTTGGAGATTATTTTCGAACTCGACGCGGGACTCGGCAAGGGAACGCTC
>JAJONK010000580.1 GCA_021323355.1 Deltaproteobacteria bacterium | reverse complement strand
TCCTCGTACGACAGGGCCATAACGTTTCCTTTCAGAGCTGCTTGCAGGAGATGAACAATATTCCGTGCCATGAAGACTGTCAACTCGGTGCGGCAAGCACCTCAAAACGCCTTTAAAATATCATGTGTTGGGTTCAGATCGACGCGAGTGCTCACCATCCAACGCGGAGCTTGCCTGTCAAGAAGGGGGTTTGGAGACCGGTGAATTAGAATGACAGCGCATCAGGAACAGATCCTAAGCGGCCCGCGACCTCATGTCCGTAAAATTCAGCGTCCTTTGATGCCGAGCTCAGGTCAGCGACATCGGCGGATGCGACTTCACGAGCGATCTTTGCGCTGCGCCGAGCTTGGTCGATGACCAGCTTGAGTCCGTCTTCCGGAACGGCGCCGTCGGCATTGAAGAGATTGCGCAACGCATCATACGATGCATAGGCGAAGTCACGCTCGACTTTGCCCCACCCGACCAGGACGCGCACCGCTTCATCTCGATTATCTCTGATGAAGCGATTGGCGCGAATGGTTGCCTTAATAGTCCGCCGGATCTCATCGGGTCTCTCTTTGATTTTTCTTGTGTGCGTGCCGAGCCCGAGGTAGGGAAAGCTAAATAGCTCGTAAGCTCGTGCCATAATCTTATAGCCTTGTTTTTCCATCTGGGTGTCCGCAGGTGGCGAAATTACGATGAGATCCACGACCCTCTGTTTCAGCGCGGTAAGTCTTGCCGCGTCGGACCCCAATGCGAGAATCTTGATCTCTTTCTCCGGATCAATCCCGACTTGCTTAAGCATCAAGCGCGCCGCAAGGTCCGGGGTCGCGCCAAAGCTGCTGATGCCGAGCGTCTTGCCCTTGACATCCTTAAGCGTTCTGAATTCCGGCTGCGCGATCAGTGTCATTGGCCAGTTGTCCAAGTAGCCGGCAACGATTCTGATCGGCAAGCCGGCGATAGCCCCGCCGACAACCGCTCCGAACAGTTGGCAATAGTCGACATCACCGGTGGCCAGCGCCGTAACGGCGACATTGGGGTTCATCCGGATAATTTCAGCCTCAATGTTTTCGTCCTTGAAGAAGCCCTTTTGCTGCGCCACGGCGACGGTCAAGTTCGGCATGTTCGGGTTCGACACCGCGATGCGAACTTTGTCCAGAGCTTCTACTTCTGAAATCACCAGGCCGGAGGCGAGCAAGGCTACAAGGCATATCTTAGCCGTAAGAAGGCCAAGGAGACTCGGTACATCAGCGGCGCCTGCAGGCGAAAACTTCATCTTTCGCTTGCTGCTCTCATCGTTGTTATTCACGTTCTTGAACGATGTTGAAGCCGCTGTAGCCGCGGATCTTGTCGATGCGAACGAGCACGCCATAGCCTTTGCGCTCGGGATCCTTGTCGATCTCGCCTTTCACGACACGCTTCATGATCTGCTGTCGCAAGTCACCTTCCTTATAGACGGTCGCGGTGCCATAAAAACGCCAGCCGGTGCGCGCGGCGGAGTCATAGTAGAGCATGCAGACATGAGGATTGTTTTCGAGATTGGTGCTGCTGGTACCCAATGAACGATCCCAGAAGGCGATATGCTCGTCGTCGAATACATGAGTGCTGCCTCGGAAACTGAGATCCGGATAGCCATCGCTGGATGTCGTTGCCCAGACGCAGTACTTTTTTTCATCGAAGGCCTTGTTGATTCGGTCCTTCATGTCGTCGGTTATTTTAATCATGGTGATTCCTCCTGGAAGGCGGCTGCCGTTTTCAAAACTACTCGAAGCCGTATAATTTTGCCGGATTCGCGACAAGAATTTTTGTTCTCGTTTGCTCATCCGGCGCGAATTCAGCCAGCAGATCCACCAGGTCGCCATCATTGGGCGTGTGGCCCGGCGCGAAATTGTTGGAATGGGGCCAATCCGTACCCCAGATGACACGATCCGGCGCGGCCGCGATCACCGCCCGCGCATACGGAATCACTTCGACAAACGGCAGTCCGAAGTAGTCGTGAACCAGGGTATTGCAGATTTTGTCGGCACCGCTGACTTTTACCCAGACGTGTTTTTCTCTCATTAGATCCAGCAGCAGCTGAAACGCCGGCTGATTCAAACCTTCGGCCGGTTTGATCCGCGCGATATGGTCGATGACAACCGGCAAGGGCAGCGCGCGAATCCGCTTCTCCTGTTCCAGTAGATTCTTGGTATCGATGTGCAGATCCACCGACCAGCCCAACGCGACGATGTGCTCCACACAGTGATCGAAGACTTCGAGGTCTACGTTACCGCGCGGCCGGTCGAGCAAATTGAAACGGACGCCGCGTATGCCGCCGTCATGCAGCTTTTGCAACTCGGCCTTGGAGGTTTTGTGGTCGATACGGCCAACGCCGCGGAAGCGTCCGCGTGAGTTGGAAATCGCATCAAGTGTCGCCGAGTTGTCGAGCCCGTGCACGCTTGGTTGCACGACCACGGCCCGCTCGATGCCGATGATCGCGGCCATTTTTTGATAATGCTCCAGCGGCGCCGCCGGGGGAGTGTACTCGTGCGTCGAAACGAACGGGAAGTTTTCCGGTGGGCCAAAGACGTGGAAATGAGTATCGCAGGCTTCGGCTGGCGGAGTGAAGTGCGGCTTTTTGGTATTCGGATCCGGTGGATAGCAGTAGGGCATGGTATTCTCTTGACAGCTACTCTTAACGAATCGCGGGGCGGGTGTCCACTTGCTTTAGACCTGACATGCACCC
>JAJONK010000579.1 GCA_021323355.1 Deltaproteobacteria bacterium | reverse complement strand
AACGGCGGCTGATTGAACCCTCCAAATCAGCAGGTCGTTTCAATTACGCTTGATCGAAGGAAAGAAGGAAGGGAGGATGCAAATGAGCGCTAAAGAGACTTCGATCGCAGTCATTGCTGCTTTTGGCCTATTGACGATAAGTCTTCTTGGACCGAATAGGGGCTTTGCGCATTGCGACGGGCTGGACGGTCCCGTGGTCCAAGCAGCCCAGCAGGCGCTGGAAACAAAAAACGTGAACCTGGTTCTCATCTGGGTGGCAAAAGCTGATGAGCCAGAGATCAGCGAAGCCTTTCGGAAGACGGTTGCTACACGCAGCTTAAATCGACAAGCCAGAGAACTCGCTGACATGTACTTTTTCGAGACGTTGGTTCGCATACATCGGGCCGGAGAAGGCGAACCTTACACCGGGCTCAAACCTGCCGGACGCGAGCTCGGGCCGGCAATTCCGACGGCGGACAAGGCTTTGAAAAGCCGTAAGCTGGAGCCCCTGCTCAAGCTTTTGACTGAAGAGATGCACGAAAGTGTTCGCAAAAAGTTTGAAAATGTTCTGGCAAAGAAAGACTACCAAGCGAACGATGTGGAGGCAGGACGGGAGTATGTGGAAGCATACGTTCTCCTCCTCGAGCAGGTCGAGCGGCTTCATGAGGCTACGAAGAGCCCTGCCCGGGGCCACTCGGAGAAAAACCGGAAAGCCGAAATGGATAAAGAAGAAAAGCATTGATGGAGGGAGCCACAATGACTTCACAATTCCAATGCCTTTGAAACTGGAACATCAAGAGCTTCACGCCAATCTTGTCAAAGCAACTAAAGCTGGCGGGCGGGTAGGCGATGCCGCCAAGGCGGTTGCCAGAGTTCTTCACGTGCACTTCGTGAAAGAGGAGCAGGTCACGCTTCCGCCGCTTGGGTTGCTATCCACCTTGGCCCGGCACCAAGTCGCACGAGGTATTAAAAAGGTCCTTCCTATGACTGATCGACTGAAAGCAGAGCTGCCCAAAATGCTTGAGGAGCATGAATCTGTCGTTACTGCTCTGAAGGTTGATATGTAAACTCAGGCTGAGGGCGTCTAGTACAGTCTCTTAGCCGTAGGCAATATCCAGCTCTTTAGGGCTTTGTTGTAGTTAAGCACCCCGGCAACGGATCTCATGGCCGAACAGCGCGCCTAGTATGTACCGGTCTCGAGGTAGGAAGTGACCGTGCGAGGAAGGCGTACGCGAAAGGTCGTTCCGATACCCACCTGGCTTTGAACCGATATTTGACCATCGTGCGCCTCCGCAATCATTTTGCAGATGAGCAAACCGAGTCCTGTGCCTTTTTCAGTTGAAGACCGGGCACTAGCCGTTTGACTGTATAACGAGAACAGCGTGTTGCATTCCGTCGGAGCAATACCGATCCCGGTATCTTTTACCCACAACTCCGTCGCCCCGTTTACTTGTCGTGCTCCAATCCGAATTTCACCTTGCTCATTGGTGAATTTTAAAGCGTTGCTGAGTAGATTATCCAAAAGCTGGTGCAGCTTCTTACGATCGGCGGTGATCGAGCCAACCCCAGGTTCCAGTTCAACATGAAAAGCTATCTTCTTCTGCTGAGTTCGCCAACTGTATTGATTCTCCAGCTGCTTGAAGAAGTAATATAGGTCGAATTGTTCTTTCTCGAGTTGCAGGTGCCCTGCTCGATATTTAGAGAAATCCAAGAACTCGTTCAGCATTTGCGTCAATTCATCACAGCCGTGGCGGATCATATCGATGAACACTTGTTCATTGTGTTTGGTCTGGCCCGGCTCGGGCAGCAGCGAGGCTGCGCATAAAATGGTGTTGAGAGCGTTGCGAAAATCGTGCGCGATCATAGCCGCAAAGTCCGCTTGCCGGCCGCTTGCTTTCTGAAGCGCGACCCGCATTTCGTTGATGACCTGATCGAATTGGCCGGCTGTTTTCGCAAGCTCCGCTGCCGACCGCGGAGCTTGATTATATTCACCATCACCAAGTGCGCGAGCGGCAGCAATCAATTTCTCTAATCTTCGCCCAATCAAAAGGTGAGCGCCTAACCAGGTGCCTGCGGTAGCCAGAATCGAAGCGACCAAAATAATCACTAAACTGTCGTAAAAGATTCGCTGTGAATTCGCGAAAGCAACTTCAGTAGGTATTCCAACGCTCACAAATAGGGCGCCAGTTTTCGACAAGCGATGAAGAGTCGTGAAGCCAAATAGACGCCGCACTCCGTCCGGACCCTCAGCCTCAGTGAATCCTTCCTTCTGCTCTATAATCGTTCTCACCAGGGAAGGGTCGACGGTTGACGAGAAGAGTGGCCTGGGGCGGCAGTTGCGCCGTGGCGGCGATGTTGTTCAACCAGGTTAAATCCAACCCGACGAAAACCACTGCATGAACAGGTCCATCAGGATCAAAAGACGGGTACGCTAAGGTTATGTTCGGCTTGCCGGACATCCTTCCCACCAGCACGTGGCTGATCCCAAGGCGCCGCTCGTTAAGGGCCTCCTGAAAATAGCCGCGGTCGGCGATGTTTGCATTGCTAGAGCGGTTCGGTAGACCGCTGCAGAAGACATCGCCTTTAGGACTCACTGCGGCAATATTTGTGTAATAGGGAAATTTCTTCATGATCCCGGCGAAAAGCTCGGCGCACTTGACCGGTTTCCGTTCCCGCACTTCTGGAAGCTCCGCCAAGGTCATCAACAGGTGGTGGGCACCAGTGATCAGCGTTTCTTGTTCCCTGGCCGAAAGTCGCGCCATTCGAAGCGCAGTCTCTTGAGCTTGGAGGCGTGCCTCGCGCCGCTGCTCCGAGAGTGCATAGAAGATGACTGCGACCATGCTTGGAAAAATAACCAAGAGGACGAGAAGCATCAGGGAGTTCCGCATTTTCTTAAAGTGGATGTGCATCGCTATGGACCTATCTTCGTCCGCCCTTTGAGGCTGGGGATCATACTCGCGCTTTCAATATTGTTCCTGTTCAAAACGAGAGCCCACGTTTCCGGCTTGAATTCAGTCCGAACATACAAACGTCTGCGCGCGAACTGAGAGCGCAAGCAAGAATCCGATTCGTGATAGCACGAACCAGAATGGCCAATCTCTATTGCAAAAAGCTCTCCTGGCCTTGCCAAAATACGAATCAAGGAAATATATTTTGTGATATCTCTGAGGATCACAGCAACCGGGGTTTCGCGTTGAACATTCACCATGGGTCCTCTTCTCAATCGTGCGAATTAATCAGCTTAAAATTCCCGGAACCGTAATGAATCACGAGCCTTCGCGTTCGAGCCGATGGCACGGCCTCTGCGGTCCAAGAATCCATCATGGCGAAATCACATGAATTGAATTATAAGCCTGAGGCTCATGCTGAGATTGGCATGCTAGACATGTCAGGAGTTTTGCTTTGGCACTTAGCCGTTGCTCGGGGCGCGCTCAACCTGCGTAAAGTATCTCGCCAGTATTCACCGGCTCGGCATTCCGGCGAATGCACAACATCAACCCCAGTTCGGGCGCAGGCGTAAGGGAAGATTTATCATGACAACATTGAACCACAGAACCATCGCTTATTTTTCCATGGAGATCGGTCTCGTGACGGAGATGCCGACTTACAGCGGCGGTCTCGGTGTGCTCGCCGGCGATACGGTCCGGGCCGCAGCCGATCTCAAGCTGCCGATGGTAGCGGTAACTTTGTTGCATCGGAAGGGCTACTTTTACCAACGGCTCGATGGCGCCGGGCGTCAGATCGAAGAGCCGGTGGATTGGGCCGTGAATGATTTTCTTACCGAGTTGCCAGAGCGGGTTTCGGTCGCTGTCGAAGGCCGAGCGGTGGCTCTCCGAGCTTGGATGTACCGTGTCGCCGGGCCGGGAGATTTCTCGGTGCCCGTCTATTTTCTTGACAGCGATTTGCCGGAGAATTCCGAGTGGGATCGGACGCTGACCCATTATCTATACGGCGGCGATCTGCATTACCGGCT
>JAJONK010000075.1 GCA_021323355.1 Deltaproteobacteria bacterium | reverse complement strand
TGTCGTTCTATCGCGGATACTGGTGAGGCAAATGCCAGGTGCAGTTGCGCCATTATGTCGAATTCCAGAAAGAGCTGGCGATTAACTATTGTAAGCTGGTGGTGGTGAGCGTCGATCCGCCGGAAGTCAATTCGGCCTTCCGAACCGGTCTCGGTGCCGAGTTTCCGTTTCTGAGTGATCAAGATCGCAAAGTCGTTCAAGCCCTTGATATGACCGAAACCTCAAAATCGCGCGGCATTACAGCGATCCCGTATACCTTTTCGTTAATGCCGGATCTAACGGTTCACAGCTTTTACTGTGGCTACTGGTACGTCGGCCGTCCTACTCTCGATGAGCTGCGCATGGATCTGCGCGCCATGATGAAAAGAGTGCGGTCCGACTTCGATCCTCAGGTTTAGAGCAAAGGCCGCTCAATTTGAGCTTGAAAGGGACGACTCAAGTCGGTAAGATTCGCCTATGATCACTCCGGAACAAATCAAAAGCACTCTGGAACAAGCGCTTCCTGGTTCCACCATCGAAATGCAGGATCTCACCGGAGGCGGAGACCACTGGCAAGTGTTCATCGTCTCGCCAGCGTTCGAAGGTAAGGGGTTGATCGAGCAACACCAGATGGTTTATGCGGCGCTTAAGGAGGAGATGGGCGATCAGCGTATTCATGCGCTCGCGCTCAAAACCTTTACACCGGAGCAGTGGGCGAAGCTTGGCTCATAGGTTCGCAGATAATAAGGAGAAGGATTATGGCAGAAGATGTCCTGAACGAAATCGATTCTAAGGTCAAAAACAACAAGGTAATGCTGTTTATGAAGGGCACGCCGGATTTTCCCCAGTGTGGCTTTTCGGCTCACACCGTGGAGATCTTAAGATCCTACGGGGTGCCGTTTGCTACGGCAGATGTCTTGGCCGATGCTGCTGTGCGGGATGGAATCAAGAGGTATTCGAACTGGCCCACCATTCCGCAGGTTTATATCGACGGAAAATTCGTCGGCGGCTGCGATATCGTGCACGAACTGCATGAGCGGGGCGAGCTGGAGCCGATGCTCAAGTCGGCTCTGGGCAAATAGGCCAACCCAAATAAGCTCGCGTTGTCAAAAATGAGTAAAGTGTTCGCGCCATTAATCTTCACCATGGCGGTGGCGCTATTGAGTTCCTGTGCAACGCTTAGAAGCTTTACTCCCGGGCACGACAGCTTCGAAGAGGGAATGGCTTCGTTCAATCAAGGCCAGTTCGATTCCGCGATTCAGCATTTCAGGAAATCGACTCTAGAAAATCCTAACTCCGCGCAAGCTTATCTCTATTTAGGCAGATCCTACATCAGCGTGGGCCGCTGGAAGTCGGCCATCCAACCGCTGCGCACCGCGTTCAGACTGTCACCGCATGAGGCTAAAGACGAGATCATGAATCTAATCGTCGATGCGATTTTCGCCGCGGCAACAAATTATCCCAGATTGGGAGAAAGCGGTGCGTCTGACAAAGATTTGCTTTAGCATATCTGGGATTCACCCTAGTCATTCTCTTCAGCTGACATTTTCCCGTCGTTCGCCACCTAAAAGGAGCCTTCAGTCATGATCAAGTTCACGGCGGCCTGCTTATTGGTCCTCTTGGCGGTCGGTCCGGTCTCGGCGCAATTCGATAAAGTGCTCAAAGGGTTGGGCGGGCTAAGCGGCGGAAGTGGGGGGCTGACCGACGCCAAGATCGGCTCGGGCCTACAGGAGGCACTTAAGGTCGGCACTGAGAATGCCGTGCTGCAGACCGGTTCGGTGGACGGCTTTCTCAAAAACCAGGCGATCAAAATTCTAATGCCGAGGCCGCTACAGAATATCGAGCAGCCGCTGCGTCTGGTCGGTTACGGGCCGCAGATTGACGAGTTCGTTATCAGCATGAATCGCGCTGCTGAAAAGGCGGTACCGTTTGCCAAGGAGATCTTTTGGGACGCAATTGGCCAGATGACCTTTGACGATGCAAACAAAATCCTGAACGGCAACGATACCGCTGCGACTGATTACTTCAAGGGAAAAACTTCTAAAAAGCTGCACAGCGCATTCAGACCCACCGTCGCCACCGTGATGGCGGATGTTGGAGTGACGCGGCAATACAACGACTTGATCGGTCGATATAAAGCAGTGCCTTTTGCGCAAAGCATCTCCTTTGATATTGATCAGTATGTAACTGAAAAGACAACAGATGGTCTCTTTTTCGTCGTCGGACAAGAGGAGCAGAAGATCCGCACCAATCCGGCCGCGCGAGTAACCGATTTGCTCAAGGACGTATTCGGCCGACGAAAATAGTTCCCATTCTTCCTGCAAGACAACAGCCCTGTTCAGCTGTGCGCCGCAGCGCAGGCCTCGAGAACACAATTCACTCAACCTGCCAACGAGGCCATCAATCGCCCGAAGCCGTTAATACCTTCTTTGACTTTCGCCATTTTCAAGGCATGCCAGATGTATGCTTGGCAACTGGTTACGACGGGCTTGCCGATCTCGCGTTCAAGCAAATCGACATCGGTAATGGTCGGCCAGCGCGGGCAGGGGACGAATATGCCGTCTGCATCGCTTGCCTGTTCGTAGAGTTTTTTAGCGATCCGATAAGCCGCATGAATATCCATGTCCGTGAGGTCGGCATTCTTGCGCACCCCGTAACCCTGGATTTTCAGCACGTTGAACCCTGATGCTTCCAGAAATGCCTTCATCCGATCGTTGAGCGAATCTTCATGCGGTGTGGCGACCACGAGCTTTTTGAGATTGAGAGATCTCAGCGCTGCGATCTCGCCCGTTATTCCCGGAGAGGTCGGGACGCCGAACCTGCCAGTTAACTTCTTCTCCATTTCGATGTCGCTGCCGTAGCCGAGCTTGGTAAACAACGGCGAGCCGCCAATGATGATCGCGTCACATTTATTTTCGACGAGATCCTGGGCCGCCTCCTCTATGCGTTGCAACTGTCGTTCAAAGTCCGCGTCCACCAACTGACGGATTGTTCCGGTGCTGTTCAGTATCATGAAGCCTTGCGGCATCATCTGATAGAATTCATACACCAGAGTATCGCCACGGGACGGTGCGACATGCCCGATCTTTGCGCGCCATCCGTACATATTTCCCTCCGCAGTTTGCGAGTAGTTTGTCGTCTACGAATATCTTATTTCAGGCTGTTCAAAAAGGTCTCAGATGCAAGGCGCGCGATGATCGATGAGCTGAGGCGTACGCTTCAGTACGTTGAAGCGAGTCGGGCAAACGCAACGACGCAGGTGAGCCTTTTTCAACAGCCAGTTACCAGTTGAGCCAAGCGCCGTTCACATGAATCGTCTGACCGGTGATGTAGCGATTCTCGTCGGAAACGAGAAAAAGGGCAGTGCTCGCGACCTCGTCCGGGGTTCCTGCACGGCCCGCGGGAATTAGCGCCACCGCTTCTGCCCATTGCTCGTCTGAATAGTGGCCGCGCACCCTTGGTGTGGAGACCCGGCCGGGAGCGATGGCGTTGACGCTAATACCTTCCTTGGCGACCTCGAGAGCGAGGGATTTCGTAAACACCGCAACGCCCGCTTTGGCTGCCGCATAGCTTGAACGGGTGGCGTTTCCGGTGAAACCATAGATGGATGAGATGCTAACGATTTTGCCAGATTTCTGTTTCAACATCGCCGGTATAACAGCTTGACAGCAGAGGAACACGGATTTGAGGTTCATATTAACGATATGGTCCCAATCGGTTTCGGTCATCTCCACCACCGGCTTGCGATCGGCGCCGCCGGCGACGTTGACTAAAATGTCGATCCGCCCCCACCGTTCGAGTGTGGCGTGAGCCATTTGCCGCACCGAGTCTTTGTTGGTCACATCCGTGGCGATGGCAAAAGCGTCACCGCCCATGGCGTTAATTTCGCTGGCGCGACTTTTCGCGGTCTCTGCAACGATGTCAGCGAGCGCGAGTTTGGCGCCTTCTCGTGCATAGCGGAGGGCGATGGCGCCGCCAATTCCGCCACCGCTACCGGTAATAATCGCTACTTTATTGTCTATGCCGGCCATCGGATATAAAGCCCCTTCATCGAAGATGATGAAGTCTGCGAACCAGAAGACCTGACGAATCTAGGCAAATTGTGCGGGTCAGTCAACATCAATCGTTGTCAGCAACAACGCCATTGTGTTACAGACGTTCTGTTTATCATTGCGTACACCCAGAGAGAGGAGAAGTGAATGCAACAAGTGCTTGAGCAGGTGGATCGCCAGCGAATTGTTGAAATCGCCTGCAAACTGGCTGATACGGTGAGCATCACCGGAGAGGAAAAAGAAGTCGCAGAATATCTAGGAAGCGAATTTGAGAGACTCGGCATGCAAGTCGAATATCAAGAAGTCGAAGAGGGAAGGCCCAATGTCATCGGCACTTTAAAGGGGAGCGGCGGCGGCGCGACTCTGATGTTTTGCGCTCACATGGACCATTTCGACAACCCCCAGGAAACCGTCGTCGAAGATGATCGGATTTATGGACGTGGATTGGTCAATATGAAGGCAGCGTTTCCGTGCTATATCGAAGCGGTCGCCGCGCTTCAAAAAGCAAGCGTTCAATTAAAAGGCGACCTGGTTATCTCCGGGGTTGTCGGTGAGATCGAGAAAGCCCAGATCGGCAGATTTCAAGGAAAAAATTATCGCGGCGCCGGAGTCGGCGCGCGTTATATGATGGATCATGGTGTGATGGCTGATATGTGCATCATCGGCGAACCTACTGGACTGCAACTGCAAATCGGTAACGCCGGGCTGTTATGGGCGCGCGTCAGCGTCGATGGTAGGGCGACGAAATTCGTATTGGCAGCCTGCAAGGTGGCGCAGGCGATTCAGGATTGGGAGAAAGAATATCAAAGGAAGAACCCGCATAAGTTTATGCTGCCGACCGTGCAAATCGGCGCCATCGATGGTGGTAACGCGTTTAAGCCTGGAACGCGGCCGACGACGGACATTTTCGTCATCGTCAAGATGCTTCCGGGGGCGGTGCCGTTGGCGATCAAGCGTGATATCGAACAGGTGTGCGAGAGAGTGCGCAAACGAGAACCGGATATCCTCGATATTCGAGTCGACCTCTATTTAACCACGCCGGGCTATGAGATTTCCAAGCGCGAGTACGTCGTCAAGGCGATGGAACAGGCGCACAGGACGGTTTTCAACCAGCCGGTACCGTATGCTAAACCGATCCGTTACGGCATCACCAGCGATGGCTCGCGCATCGCCGCCTACGGCGTGCCGGCGATTACTTATGGTCCGGGGTTCGGCACCCATCTGGTTGATCCGACTGAAACCAAAGCCGGTCCGGAATGGGACGCACCCAGCGGAGTTCGCCGCGGCGTCGGCATCGAAAATATGATTAATTGCACCAAGGTGTATGCCATGGCCGCGCTCGATATCGTTAATCAAAAGAAGGATGATGTCGCCAAAGGATGAGGACCCCGATGCAAATCACATTTGCCCATTATCGTAATCGTTTCTGCATGTATCGAACCTACTATGCGCTAGCTAAGGGTATCGTCAGGCCCGACGGCTTTACAATGAAAGTCATTGAACTGCCGGATCCGCCGAGTCATGAACAGGAGGACGCGCTGATTCGCGGCGATGTGCAAGTCGCGAATCTCTACCTGCCTAACTTCTTGCGCCGCAAATTAGCTGGGGCGCCGATCGTCGGTCTGTGCACGGAATGGAAGTCGACGATGAAAGGAAACGGCATGTTCGTGCGCAAAGACGGCCCGGTGCGCGACCCGCGCGATCTGGCGGGACGTGTCATCGGTTCGCATCAGGGGCCGCACGCAATCCACCGATACTTGCTGCGGCACAAATTCGGCATCGATGATGCCGGCTTGCAGTGGGTCTCCCATCCGCAAGAACAACTGCTAGAGGCATTGAAGCGGGGAGATGCCGACGCGGTGGTGCTGCTCGACCAGTTCTTCTTCCATGGCGAACAAGATCCGGAAATCCAATGCCTGTATACGGACGGCGAGATTTGGCATTCGCTATTGGGTTTTTCGGAAATCATCAAGCACATGATCGCCATGCAAGAAACGTTGTCGCGCGAGCAGCCCGATTTGAAAGAAAAGCTGCAAGCCGCGTTTCGCGCGTCTTTCGCTTACAGTGAGGAACATCTAGAAGAAATTGCCGGCGAGTTCGTTAAGAGTTACCCCGGCGATAAACAGGCTTTACTTGCTTCTGCACGGTATCCCAAGATCGAATTTACCTTGACCGAAACCGAGCAGAAGCTAATCGACGCAGAGATGGACATGATGGTTGAAGTCGGCTGGATTCCGCACAAAGCGCCTGTGCATTCTCTGTTTGCGATTTAACCGCAGTAAGTTGTTTAGTATGGACGTCGATTTTGGTTTCGGAAAGAAATAATCATCATCGCTTCAAACAAGCGATCGGAGCGATCATTTTTGCTTTCCTCATCTCCTCCTGTAGCTTGACAGGGATGCCTATCCGGAACGAAACAGAGTTGCTTCGCGACGCTTCGGCTACGATCGAGGAGATCAAAGCATTCGAAAGAGATCTGGGACTCGAGCCTACTCAGGCCCTGGCGCAAACTAGCGAACAAAGAACTCCAACTTCGATGTTGTGGTTCTGGCTACAACGCGCGGGTACCCTGGCTTTCCGAGATCCGATTGATGTTCGTTTGACTCTGGGGTTTGCCAAGACAAAGGAAGAAATTCCGCTTGATCAGGTCTACCGAGTCGACGGTTACAGCGTTTATTACCGCCAGGGCAACGAGTTCGCCGACCCTAGATCGGTGGCCACGGAAAGCTTTGCGCGCGAGGGTGCCGTGCGTCAGGTCACGGTGGTGATCCACGAGGATTTGCACGGTGACAGTAATTTTGACCTGCCATGGGAGATCGAAGAGTCGCTAATCACTCCCCTAGGTTCGATAGCGGCGGTGGAGTTCTTCAAGCGAAAGTCGGATTCAGCGAATCTTAAGCGTGCCCAGGAACGACTAGACGATGAAAGGCAGCTGTCACGAGAGCTCGGCCAGTTGGTCACGGCGGCGGAAGCGATGTTTAGCAATGAATCTGTCGAGAGCGCCAAACAGAAGATCGTGGCGATGATTCCCTCGTATCCCGTTTATCACCGCCATTTTCAGCGCCAGATTCGAGGTCAGCATCCAGAGACGGCCATCGAGGCTAAGCTCAGTCACGACTTGGCTTACTATCGCCACTTCGATCGCATCGTAGCCCTTTACGAGACCACCCAGGACTTAAAGGCGCTGGTGCGAAATCTGCGCACGGCGCCGAGAGACGCCCACGCAGTGACCGCTTATCTCCAATCTTTGCGACCAAGCGATGCGGTCGCGACCCTCGATTAAGCCACTGTGGGCGATCAGAGATTCACTGCGGATACCCCGAATCTAACGGCTTCGGTGACATTCTCGGAAATGGGTCAGGGCTCAAGGAAGCTGGCGGAAGACGCATCGGCGGAACCGATTTTTGGACAGCATCTCCCCAGGACGAGTTGCCGCGTATGCTGTTAAAGAGCAAAACAATCGATCAGGCAAATCAGAGCCTGGCTCTATAACTCGCATTGCCGTTCGACACCCTTCCTTCGAAAAACCCGCTTCAATTGTTATCATCTTTATATTTCCTGGGCAGCCAATGGTGTCACTTATATCATGGTTCACTTGATCAAGAGGCCTAATTACATGAGACAGATGCGGGTTTTAACGTTCTTTGTGGTGACGGCGACGTTGTCTTTTGCCGGCTGCGCTAGCACGCCGATGTTGGTGAGCCAATGGAGCAATCCCGCTTACGAAGCGCCGTTTTTCAAAAAAATAGCAGTCAGTTGTTTTGATGGGCACATTAGCATCCGCCGCAACTGTGAAGATGAGTTTGTCGCGCAACTCAGAGCGTCCGGCGTTGATGCGCTGCCAAGCTATCGGAGTTTCACCGAGGACGCGAAACTCGATGAAACGAAATTGAAACAAATGGCGAAAGAAGCCGGGGCGGATGGCGTCCTCATTATTCGGTCAGTCAGCGTTGAAGAGAAGACAGAAGTCAGCCCTACTTACTTTCCTTCACCCGGGTTCGGTATTTTTGGCCGGCATGTTTCCGCTACATGGTACGGTTGGTATGGCGCGCCGCGAGTTTATCGGTATGAGGAGTATACGTCTGAAGCGACTCTTAGCGATCTTATTAAGAATCAAGTCGTTTGGAGCGGTACTCTCAAAACAACCGCGCCCGACAATGTCGATTCGGCAATTAAGACTTATGTGGGAAACGTCATCGGGGCGCTAAAGGACAGAAACTTCCTCGGCAGCAAGCAGTGAAATTTTTCTAACGACTATCGCGCGCACCAGCCGATTCGCCAACATTGGGAAAAAAAGGAGTAACGGCTCTCCATGGATTAACGGTAGCAAGTTTAAATAACTCCTCCGATTGATCGTGTTAATTTAGCGCCGAATAGGAATGCAAACCGTATTGGATGAGGCATAAAAATGCCGGCGGCCGTTAGCGTGAAGAGGAAATACACTCTCCCGGATCGATCCCCAACTCTTGGAGATGCTCGGCGCTCAGAGTCTCCCACGCGCGTTGAACGGGAATCCGTTCGACGTTATAAGGAAGCATGACAGCCGCCCGTGCGCTGAGGAGCATACAAAACAAAAGCTGAATTCTCATCACTTCCAAGCCCGGCGGTATCTGTTAACTCCTTCGCTCTGAGCGAACAGGTCTCGATAGATTGACGGCATAGGATCTGGTGCCGGAAACTCATTGGCCGGAGGTGGCTGCAGATGAATCCGTTCCAGTGTACGAACTCTGGACCAACATCTTACAATTAGGGGTACAGGTAAACCTGCACGGCGCATTCGGGAAAAAAGAATACCGGGAATTCTCATTCGCATAGCAGCGGTGCAAGCAAGCTTGAAAGGGAACATTCATGAAAAAGTTATTGATTGGATACGATGGATCCGAGCATGCTGACGCAGCGATCGACGATCTCCAGCGCGCCGGGCTGCCGCAGGATGTTGAAGCGATAGTTCTGAGCGTCGCAGATGCATTCCTGCCCCCCACGGTTGACCCAAAGGATTGGGGATCTTCGCCGTTGGATGAGAAGATCCGGAAACGGGGCGAAGAAATGCGCGC
>JAJONK010000074.1 GCA_021323355.1 Deltaproteobacteria bacterium | reverse complement strand
CGCATCTGTTTTAGCAGCAACCCACCCTGATGATAGATGCCACCGAAGTAGACCAAGTCCGGATTTTTCGCTTTCAATGGAATAATCATCGGGGCAAAGTTCGCCCGCTCTTCAGTGCCGTCATAACCCAAAACATTGAGCCCTAGTTTCTTTGCTTCGTTGCGGAAGTTGTCCGCTACGCCCTGCCCATAAAGCGTTTTGTCATGGATGATATACACCGATTTGAGTTTTAGGTCCTGGGCGGCAAAGCGGGCCCCTACAGGTCCCTGGACATCATCGCGGCCGCAAACGCGATTAACGTTGGCATAGCCACGATCGGTAATCTCAGTTGCCGTGTTGGCCGGCGAGACCATCGCCAGCATCGCGTCTTTATAGACTTCGGAGGCAGGCAGCGCGACCCCAGAATTGAAGTGGCCTACCAGCACAAGGACATCGGGATCGGCGACCAGGTTTCTTGCGTTGGCGACGCCGACTTCTGGTTTGGCTTGGTCATCGTAGGGAACAAACACAAGGTCGTACCCCAACGACTTGAATGATTTTGTCCCTTCTTCAACCGCCAGCTGGGCACCGAGCTTGATGTGCTCGCCCAAAGCGGCTTGTTCACCTGAGAGCGGGGCTTGAACGGCAATTTTGATCGTGCCCTTCTGGGCTGTAGCGGGACCTGGAATGCTCAAGAGCAGCAAGAACAACAGCAGTAAAGTTCGACGGGGAATCACAGTCGTGTGTCCCTCCTTTTGGCGAAATTTACGCGATCAACGCGCGCCAGTCAATGCGAATCTGGGTTCGTGCCGGACTCTCGGTGATTGACACTGGAAGAGGAGCGGGGTTAGGTTCAAGATCCATGATTATCAGCGTTGGCATTGACTTGGTTGAAGTAGAACGGATTCGCGCAGCCTTGGAACACCCTCGGATCGGTGTTCGATTTCGCGAACGGGTCTATACGCCGCGGGAAATTGCCTACTGTGAGAAACGCCAACGAGGCCGCTTCCAAAGTTACGCCGGCCGTTTCGCCGCCAAGGAAGCCGTCATGAAGGCGCTGGGTCGAGGCTGGGGAGCGCAGGTGCGTTGGCTCGATATCGAAGTTGCTCGGGCTAGCAGCGGCAAACCTGACATCGTCCTGCATAGTAAAACTGCGCAGCTAGCGGAAAAGCTCGGAATCCAACGCTGGGCATTGTCGATTACCCATACCGATCAACACGGCATGGCGTATGTCATCGCTCAGGATGAGCGAAGCTAATCGAAAGCCACCGAAGAACCGGCAAGCGCAACCATCAGGGACCTCATGCGCCGGCAGGCTTCTTCACTGGCAATAGAAAGAGCAGACCCAAAGCCCATATCCCAAAGATTAGCCCGCCGATGCTCCATGGCACCGTTCGCCTGCCGCTATGAGCCGCAATGACCGAACATAGAATTGCGTCGAGACTGTGAACCAGCGCTATTGTTCGGTAAAGCGAAGTGGCTTCCATATTGGGCTTGATAAAAAGAAGGCCTGAGAGATAGCCGAGGAGATGATAGAAATCCACCAGTGACCCTTGACGCTTACTTCTTGCGCCTAATATACTCGGTCTTCGCAAAAATGGAATGTTATCATGCGTGTAAAAACAATTGAGTGGAAAAATGATCAGGTGGTCATGCTCGATCAGCGGCTGCTGCCGCACAAGGAGATCAATCGAGTTTGCCGCGACTACAAAGAAGTAGCCGCCGCGATTACCCAAATGGTCATCCGCGGCGCGCCTGCTATCGGTGTTGCTGCGGCAATGGGAGTCGCGCTGGGAGCCTTAAAGAGCAAAGCGAAAAATTTTGATGAAGACTTCGATGAGATCGTATCAACCTTGGCGAAAACTCGTCCGACGGCAGTCAATCTGTTTTGGGCGCTTGAACGCATGAAGAAGGTCTATCTAGAGAACCGTGACGGCGGAGTGGAAGCTGTCAAGCGCTCGCTTAAGATCGAAGCACAAAAGATCTATAAAGACGATATCGCCGCGAATAAGAAAATAGGCGCCTTCGGAGCCAAACTGTTGACCGATGCAAAACATGTTATGACCCACTGCAATGCCGGAGCATTGGCGACCGCCGGCTACGGCACGGCGCTCGGTGTGATGCGCGCGCTCAAAGAATCGGGCCAAAAATTCGAAGTTCTGGTCAATGAAACCCGTCCGTTTTTACAGGGTGCCAGACTTACGGCATGGGAGCTTAAGAAAGAAAAAATTGCTGCAACCTTGATTACCGACAACATGTCTGGATATCTGATGCAGACGGGGCGGGTCGATGCGGTAGTCGTTGGTTGCGATCGGATCGCCGCCAATGGTGATGTAGCCAATAAGATCGGCACGTATACCATTGCAGTTCTGGCGCGGCGACACGGCATCCCGTTCTATGTCGCCGGACCGACTTCTTCAATCGATTTGAATTGCCCTACGGGGAAGGATATCCCGATCGAGCAGCGCGACCCCAAGGAAGTGTCGCACATGTTCGGCAGACCGCTTGCGCCTGAAGGCATGAATATCCTAAATCCCGCGTTTGATGTGACTTCACAAGAGTTGATCTCGGCGATCATCACCGAGAAGGGAATCATTTATCCGCCGTATCGACAAAATATCGAAAACCATGTCAGACATTGAAAAAAAGGACCAGCTGGAAGAATACTTCCATGCGGCGGGCAAACCCCGCGAACGCTGGCGGGTTGGCACTGAGTACGAAAAGGTTGGCATCGATCGCAGCAGCGGCAAGGCCATTCCTTATTCTGGACCACGTGGCGTCGAGTCGATTCTCAAAAGACTGATCGAGCGCTTTGGCTGGGAGCCGGAAGAACAGGATGGGCATATTATCGCGTTGAGCCGCGACAACGCGCAGATCACATTAGAGCCCGGCGGACAGATCGAGCTTAGCGGTGAACCGTGCGACAGCATTCACTGCACCTATGCCGAATTCACTCAGCACATCCGCGAGCTGTTGGAGGTTTCGGAGCCTCTCGACGTTGTTTTCCTCGGATTGGGCATGCAACCGGTGAGCCGATTGGATGAGATCGAATGGGTGCCAAAAAAACGCTACCGGATCATGGGGCCCTATATGCCCAAAGTCGGCAGGCTAGGCCAGCGCATGATGAAGCAGACGGCGACTGTCCAAGCCAATATCGATTACCGTGACGAAAAAGATGCCATGGCAAAGTTTCGCACGGGCATGGGATTGACACCCATCTTTATTTCCATGTTCGCTAATTCGCCCATCTGCGATGGCCAGTTGAATGGCTACCGAAGTTATCGTGAGCATATCTGGACCGATACTGATAAAAGCCGATCCGGGATGCTAAAGTTCGCATTCTCTCCGGACGTTTCTTTCGCGCACTATGTCGAATACGCGCTGGACGTGCCGATGTATTTCATCGTCCGGAATAAGAACTACATCGACATGACCGGAACAACGTTTCGTCAATTCCTGGCGTACGGCTGGAATGGTGAGCGCGCGACCCTGGATGACTGGCATGATCATCTGACGACGTTGTTCCCTGAAACCCGGATCAAACGATATATTGAGGTGCGCTCGGCGGACAGCCAGCCGCCGGAACTGATGCCTGCCCTTTCGGCGATCGTCAAGGGTGCGTTCTACGAGTCCGACTGTTTAGATGCCGCTTGGGATCTGGTCAAGGACTGGACCTGGGATGAACGAATGCAGGTGTATCTCGATTCACATCGCGACGCTTTAGCCGCGCGCATCAGGCGCTATTCACTCCTGGATTTGTCGAAAGAATTGTTACAGATCGCCTCGGAAGGTCTGAGACGCCAGAAGATGTTCAATGCGCTCGGCGAGGATGAGACTATCTACCTTGAACCGCTCGACAAACTTCTAGCGTTGGGGAAATGTCCCGCCGATCTGCTTATTGAAAAATGGCAAGGCGAGTTGGATCAAGACATCCGGAAGTTAATCGCTTACAGCGCTTATCAACTCCCATAAACCTCATCGATCAGCTTGCCGTGATTGAGTGCGAGCAGTTGCTCGACGAGTTCGTTAGCCGGCGTGCCCCGCTGCTCCCGTAAACAGCGTATTTTAAGTTTGCTGATGCGCGCGGAACTTTCGTTGATTCTGGCGCGTAGCTGGGTATCCCGCCTCGCTTCACGGCAAAGCAGCTCAACGATGCCAGCGGCTCTTGTAATATCATGACAATAAAGAAGTACGTTGATTCCGGCGCGCACGGATGAAACAGCCGCTTCCTCGACATCGAAGTTTCCGGTAATCGCTTTCATCTCCATATCATCGCTAAACACCAGTCCTTCATAGCCGAGCTCTTGGCGTAAGACTCCAGTGACAATTCGGTTTGAGAGCGTTGCGGGGAATTCCTTGTCAAACGCCGGAAAAACCACATGAGCGGTCATCAAGGCTTCGATTCGATTTCTGCAGGCATGGAGGAAAGGCATTAATTCGACTGCGTGCAGTTCGCTCAGTGATTTCGCTACCAGGGGAAGGTTTAGGTGCGAGTCTGTGTCGGTATTGCCATGACCAGGGAAATGCTTGCCGCACGGGATGATGCCGCCGCTGCGTAGACCTTCGCTCCAGGCCAACGCCATTACCGCTACCTGCTCCGGTGTTGCCCCGAAAGAGCGGTCGCCAATGATTGGGTTTTCGGCATCGGAATTAACATCCAACACTGGAGCAAAATTAAGATTGACGCCGAGCAGAGTAAGCTCCGCGGCGACAGCGCGACCAACTCTAAAGGCGAGATCGGGGCTGCCTGTTTTGCCGAGCAGAGCGGCGGGTGGAAAATGGGTGAAAGGCCAAGGCAGGCGATGAACTCTGCCGCCTTCTTCATCGATGGCGATAAACGGAAGATTGCAGGTAGCTGTGACGAGCGCGCGACACAAAGAATGAATTTGCGCTGGTTCGGAGCAATTGCGGCTAAAGAGAATAAATCCGCCAAAATTTAGCGACCGGCAGATCTTCAATTCGGCCGTTGTCAGCTCATAACCGCCAATACCCACCATCAGCATCTGACCGACGTTGCTCTCTAGTTTTTTCACGATTAGCAACTCTATCATACGGTGGACGATTTTTGATGGATTGTGTTATATTCGCAGACTTCCATGAGCAATACCAAGTACATTGTGGTCGAGGGACCAATCGGCGTGGGCAAGAGCAGCTTGGCCAAGATTCTCGCCAATGAGTTTCAGGCTCGATCCCTGTTCGAGCGCATTGAAGACAATCCGTTTTTGCCGAAATTTTATAAGGCGCGGCAAACCTATGCGTTTCAAAATCAGACATTTTTCTTGCTCAACCGTTATCAGCAACAGATGGAGTTAAGTCAGCAGGATCTCTTTAACCAGAATATTATCGCCGACTATTTGTTTGCAAAAGATAGAATTTTCGCGACTCTGACGTTGAGCGTCGAAGAATTGAACCTGTACCAGCAAATCTACTCGCTTTTGAATGCCCGGGTGCCCAAACCCGACCTGGTGGTCTACCTGCAGGCCCGTCCCGAAGTACTTTACAAGAGAGTTAAAAAAAGGGATAAAAAATACGAGCGCGGCGTAACTTTCGAATATCTGAACGAGGTAGCTCAGGCTTATAACCAGTTCTTTTTCCATTATGACGAAACGCCACTGCTGGTGGTGAACACGTCAAAGATTGATTTCGTTGAGAGCAGCAAGGATTTGGCTGACTTGATCAAGGAAATCAACAATATGGGTTCGGGTACGCAGCACTTTATACCGCTTGGATCCAGATAATTGGACTGAGACGGAGTGCCAACATCGAGTAGCGATTTGCGGAGAGCCATTTAACAGGTTCTTCGGTCCTATTGGCCTTCCGGCTTGTCTGGGGGGCTTTTTTTTTGCGGGAGGGTAGCCGCATGGCGGAAAAGGTCACTGTGCCGGGCATTGTCAAAATGAAGCGAGAAGGAAAAAAAATTACTTGCCTTACGGCTTACGACTACTCGCTTGCGCGAATCCTCGATGATGCTGGCGTGGACGTTATATTGGTGGGGGACTCTGTCGGCAGTGTTGTTCAAGGGCAACCCAATACTTTAGCCGTGACGATGGATGAGATGATTTATCATACGCGTATCGTAGCGCGGGGTTGCAAGCGTGCTCTTGTCGTCGGCGATATGCCGTTTTTATCCTTTCAAGTTGGCAGGGAACAAGCGCTGCGCAATGCCGGACGATTCCTTCAAGAAGCTGGCGCGGAAGCGATCAAGCTTGAAGGCGGTGTAAGCATGAGCGACACCATCGCAGCCATCGTCAACGCCGGAATTCCAGTAATGGGACACGTCGGGTTGACACCCCAGTCGGTGCATCAGTTCGGCGGCTACAAGATCCAGGGTCGTGAAAAAGGACAACACGAGATTATTATGCGGGATGCTTTGGCCGTCCAAGAGGCGGGTGCCTTTGCCATTGTAGTTGAAGGGGTTCCAACGGCTCTTGCTAAGGAAATTACGGAACGCATAAGCATTCCAACGATTGGAATCGGCGCCGGTATTCACTGCGACGGACAGGTTCTAGTACTGCATGACATGCTTGGTCTGTTCGACGATTTCACCCCTAAGTTCGTCAAACGCTATGCCGACATCAAAGGGTCGGTGGCTGCCGCGGTAAAGGATTTCGTCGAGGAAGTGCGGGAGCGTAAATTTCCTGGTGAGGAACATTCGTTTAAGTGAAGACTGACTAAGCCGTGCATCAGGGATTTCGCGACGGACAGTTATCGAATGCGCATAATCCGGAAGACTACAGAGATGGCCGTTTGGAGCCAAGCTGAGCGGCAGCAAGGCCAGCGCATTGCGTTCGTGGCGACAATGGGCGCTCTCCATGAAGGACACTTAAGCCTGGTGCGTGAGGCCAAGAAAAGAGGAAATCGGGTCGTGGTCTCGATCTTTGTTAATCCAACGCAGTTTGCTCCGGCTGAAGATTTCGCCGCTTATCCCCGAAACTTCGTCCGTGATCGCGGTTTGCTCGAGACAGAAGGAGTAGATGTACTCTTCCACCCGGCGGCTGAAGACATCTACCCTCCGGGCAATCAAACGCATGTTGAAGTCAAAGAGCTTAGCAAGATCTTATGCGGAGCGCGACGGCCGGGTCACTTCCAGGGGGTCGCTACGGTTGTGACCAAGCTTTTCAATGTTGTTCGCCCGGACGTGGCTATTTTTGGAGAGAAGGATTACCAGCAGTTGCAGATCATTAGACGGTTGGTGCGCGATCTGTTTTTGGACGTTGAAATTGTCGGCCATCCGATTGTGCGTGAAAGCGACGGCATTGCCATGAGCTCGCGCAACGAATACCTTAATGCCGACGAAAGAAAGGCGGCGCGCTGTTTGTCGCGTTCGCTGCACCGCGCGGAATGCTTGGTCCGCCGGGGCGAGACTTCGGCGAAAGCCATTGCCGAAGCGGTCGTCGCGGAACTGCACAATGAACCGTTGGCGGTGGTCGAGTATGTTACCATCAGCGATGTCGAAACCCTAGAACCGCTAGAGCAAATTCGACAGTCGGCGCTTCTAGCGTTGTCCGTTACCATCGGTCAAGCGCGCCTTATCGACAATAAAGTTCTGCTGCGATCTTCAGGAGAATAGGTGGGGACAGAGGTGCCAGGGAAGACTAGAGTACGGTTGCGAGAGAACTTTCAACGTTATTTTCTCGCCGGGCTGCTGGTGTTTTTGCCGGTAGTGATCACGCTATGGTTTCTCGGATGGGTCATCGGACTGTTAGATGGACTGCTTGATGTCTTACCGGCTGGCGTCCATCCCCAAACCTATTTGCCTTTTGCAATCCCCGGATTAGGCGCGCTGGTCACGGTGACGTTGATTTTGTTTCTCGGGATTCTTACACGAGGCGTGGCAACTCGGCGGTTTCTCGCGGCCTGGGAGAATATTTTCGTAAAGATCCCGATTTTCCGTGGTGTCTATACCGCGGTCCAGAAACTTGTCCAAACCTTTTTGGGACAATCAGAGAACTCCCGCCAGGTAGTCATGATCGAGTATCCGCGCAAGGGGATCTATACTGTCGGGTTTGCTATGGGCCGAGCATGGCGCGAGCTTGAAAATAAGCAAGATGCTCAGCTTGTCAACGTCTTCGTTCCGACAACCCCTAATCCAACCTCGGGATTTTTCCTTCTTGTGCCAACAGCGGAGATTTCCCCGCTCGACATGACAATGGAAGAAGCCCTTAAGCTCATAACTTCTGGCGGCTTGATTACTCCAGACGATAAGAGCAGGCGCCGTGGCTAAAGAAAAGGCGACGGGCGAACAGAACGTCTGCATTAACCGGCAGGCCCGGCACAACTATTTTATAGAGGAAACCTATGAGGCCGGTCTGATGTTGCTGGGCAGCGAGGTGAAGTCCCTGCGCGACGGCAAAGCGAACCTGACGGATAGTTACGCGCGAATTCAGAAGGGCGAAGCCTTCTTGGTCAATGCTCATGTCAGCCATTACCCGGGAGCTAACCAGTTTAATCACGAGCCGACGCGGACCCGCAAGCTGCTTCTACACGCGCGCGAAATAGAGAGACTCACCGGCAAAACCAAGGAACGAGGCTTGACGCTGGTGCCGTTGAGATTATATTTCAAGAACGGCAAGGCGAAAGTCGAATTAGGACTGGCGCGGGGCAAAAAGCTCTACGATAAGCGCGAAACATTGCGCCGCAAAGTTGTTGAACGTGAAGTTGAGCGTTCCTTAAGGCAAAAAAGTAAGTCCAGATAGAGAGCTGAACCTTCCTTGACTGCCTCTCGCAACCACCTGCCGAAAGCGCTAACATAATTATACGGGGGCGATGTGGGTTCGACGGGGGTGGGAAGTCAAAGTGGCATGCCGGGGTACTGTTGTCCCGTTAAACAAACAGACTGCAATTTAAACGCAGATAATTTCGAATACCAACTAGCTGCCTAACCGCAGTTAGCGTCCTACTGATCTTCTCCCACGAGATCGGCTAAGGAGTTCCAAGGGTGACATTAAAACATCGGCTAAGCATGTAGTCGCGGAGATGGAAGACCTTCGGACGGGGGTTCGATTCCCCCCGCCTCCACCAATTCGATGTCTAACCTCATCCAGCACCATCTCGAAAGTTCTTTGTAATTAAATACTTGATAATATATAGTGTCCGGCATGGTCCGATGCTGTCCAGCTGAAGCTACCCCCTCCTGGGGGTAATTCTGGGGGCAACTCTTAGACCTAGAAAGTGAGTTACCCCAACTATGCCGCTCACGGATATTGCGATTCGTTCCGCCAAGCCTCGGGCAACTCCGTTCAAGCTGTTTGACGGTGGTGGGCTCTATTTGATCGTCACTCCAACTGGGCGGAAGTGGTGGCGTTGGAAATATCGGTTCGGCGGAAAGGAGAAGGGGCTTTCCTTCGGTGTCTATCC
>JAJONK010000073.1 GCA_021323355.1 Deltaproteobacteria bacterium | reverse complement strand
CGCTGGCTTAATCTCGGTGGGTGCCGATGGAGCTACCGAGTCAGCAGTTGGTGCTTTCGCTGCTTCTGTTTTCTGCTCTGCCGGAGGTTGCGGCGGAGGTGTAGGGTACTGGCGGCTGATCCATTCCTGGTAGAGCACCAGGACCAATAAAGAAAGAGCGATCGCTAGAAAGGCACGTTTTTCCATTATTATTTTATTTAATCAACCGGATCATAGCCGCCGGGGTGCCACGGATGGCAGCGGCTAAGCCGCCTTACGCCAAGCGATGCTCCCTTGAGCAAACCATATTTGTAAATCGCTTGGGAAGCGTAGACAGAACAACTCGGGAAGAAACGACATGCTTCTGGTAAGAATGGCGAGATAAGTCGATGATAGACACCCAAGATGCCGGTGATGACGTGTCGAAAGAATCCTACCATTAATGCTTGCACGGCCGGCTCTCGGTAACGCATCGGCGGATTTCGCTAGCCACAGCTGAGAACGAGAGTTTGGCTGCTCCCGGTTTAGCTATGACGAGTATATCCCGCGGCGGCACAATTTGATGATTCCACTGTCGAAAGCACTCCCTGAGCAATCGCTTTACTCGATTGCGAACGACTGCATTACCCACCTTCGAACTAACGGTAATTCCCAAGCGGGCTTCAGATCGATCGGTTTCTCTCGTAATGACTACGAAATTAGCGGTGTGTTGCTTTTTGCCGGAGCGCGAGAGATGGATAAATTCCGGTCGTTTCCTAAGGCGGGCTTGTTTGGGAAAACCCGCTCCGACCGCACTTGGCATGTCTAGGTTCTAGCCCGTTTCGGTGGCACGATGACCGTTAGTTTCTTCCTTCCCTTGGCGCGACGGCGCCTTAGAACGTTACGACCACCCGGGGTCTCCATTCGAGTCAAAAATCCATGTGTTCGTTTTCGCTTGATATTGCTTGGTTGATAAGTTCTTTTCATGATGACTTTGCTCCGTCGACTACATCAGGATATTACAACAACCCCAGCTGGCTTGCCGCGCAAGAAATCCGCTCGCGAAAGTTCAATCAGCGGAAAATGTACGGAAACATGAGCAATACGCGATTGGGCACTACCAACAAGAGTGGGCTTTTCGCGGCTAAGCTATTTGAATCATACAGAGTTGGCATTGTCAATTTAGGCTTGTTCAGCCTTAAGGGAACGCTGCATCAGATCCCGAACCCCCTCTGAAGGCTTCTTGCCTTCATGAATGATCCGGTACATTTGTTCGACAATGGGCATTTCAACGCCTAGCTTTTGTGCCAAAAAATAAACCGAGCGAGCATTGCGAATGCCTTCCGCCACCATCCGCGAGCCCTGGGTTATTTCTTTAAGGCTCTTGCCGGCGCCGATTTGCAATCCGACTTGCCGATTTCGGCTCAACGCGCCGGTGCAGGTGAGGAGCAGATCGCCAACTCCCGGCAAACCAGCCAGGGTCAACGGCTCTGCTCCCATTCTGATCGCCAACCGCGTCATTTCAGCCAGGCCCCGAGTAATTAACGCCGCGCGCGCATTATGCCCCAACCCCAAGCCGTCGCTGATGCCTGCAGCTATGGCGATAACGTTCTTGATCACGCCGCCCATCTGCACGCCGATCACGTCTTTCGAGGTATAGGCCCGAAGGCTTGCGGTACTAAGAAGTGTTTGGATTTCGGCGGCGATCTTTTCAGAGTACGCGGCTACGGTCAACGCTGCGGGTAACCCTTGAGCGACCTCGACTGCGAAGGTTGGCCCGGAGATGAATGCTAGTCTCTGGGCGGCGCCGCTACCGAAGATTTCTAGTAAAACCTCGCCCATGGTTTTCGAAGTCTCCTCTTCCAATCCCTTGGTGCCACAGATGATGATCGATTTCGAATTGACATGAGAGGAGGCCTCGCTCATGACTTGCCGTACGGCGTGAGATGGCACAGCGCAGCACACAACTTCTTTGTCCGTCACTGCCTCATCCAGGGAGCGGGTCACGTTTACGTTATCGGGGATCGTAATCCCGGTTAAGTAACTGCGGTTCTGTTTCGTTTCCGCTAATTCACGATAGGTTTGCGCGCCATGACACCAGAGGGATACTGCGAGCCCCTTCTGTCCCAAGATGGTGGCCAAGGCGGTGCCCCAACCACCAGCGCCGATGATACTAATCAGCTTTGCCATGACTCGTTGATGACCCGCTCGACAGATTTAAAAAGTGACCGGATTTATCCCACCTTCAGATGAATCGGACATCGAAGATGTCCGGCGAAGGCTATTCCGCCTCTTCCTCGTCTTCTTCTTTTTCGGCCAACCGCGCCAACGAGACCACTCGCTCGCCCTCCTCGACATCGATAAGACGCACTCCTTGTGTGTTGCGTCCGATTACCCGGATGTCTCTCATGCGCAGGCGAATGATCTTACCGTTATTGGTCACAAGCATTAGCTGATCGTCGTCGGTGACTTGTTGTCCGCCGACTATGCGCCCGGTCTTTTCGGTGGCCTTCATCGTAATGATGCCCTTACCGCCACGCGATTGGAGACGATACTCTTCCATCTCCGTGCGCTTGCCATAGCCCTTTTCCGAGACAGTCAAAATACTGGCGCCGCGATTGAGCATCTCCATACTGACCACAGCGTCGCCTGAATCAAGACGGATTCCGAGCACGCCATAAGTTCCGCGCCCGGTCGGCCGGACCTGATCCTCCTTGAAGCGGATGGACTGGCCGTCCAGGGTCGATAGAATCAGCTCCTGCTGCCCATCGGTAAGCCGCACACCGATTACCTCATCACCGTCTTCGAGGCCGATGGCTCGTATTCCGGACGCCCGCGGATTGGAATATAACATTAGATCGGTTTTTTTGACCGCGCCCTTCTTGGTTGCGAAAACAATAAACCGGCCCTCGACGAACTCCCGAACCGAAAGGAAAGCCGAGACCCTTTCACCCGGTTCTAAATTCAGCAGGTTGACGATGGGCTTTCCTTTGGCAGCACGGCTGGCCTGTGGCAGTTCATGAACCTTCACCCAGTAAACCTTACCGGTGGTCGTAAAAAACAGAATATAGGAGTGCATCGAGGCGATGATTAAGTACTCGACGAAATCCTCCTCTTTGGTCGTCGTGCCGATCTTTCCTTTGCCGCCGCGCCGCTGCGCCCGGTATAAAGTCACCGGGTTGCGCTTGATGTAACCCTCGTGCGAGATGGTTACGGCCATCTCTTCATCGACGATCATGTCCTCAATAGAAATTTCTTCGGAGCGGGCAACGATTTGCGTCCGCCGCTCATCGCCGAATTTTTCCTTGATATCTTTGAGCTCCGTGACGATGATTTTATAAATCTCTTTTTCATCGGCCAAAATCGCCAGCAGCTTGGCTATCAGTTCGACCGTTTCCTTATGCTCTTGAAGAATTTTGTCGCGCTCGAGGCCGGTCAATCTCTGTAGGCGCATATCGAGAATCGCCTGCGCCTGAAGGTCCGATAACCCGAAACTGGCCACCAGACCCTCTTTAGCCGCCTTGGGATCGTTAGCGTTGCGGATAAGGGTGATCACCGCATCGAGATTATCCAGCGCAATCCTTAGACCTTCTAAAATATGCAGGCGTTCTTCGGCTTTACGTAGATCGAAAGCGGTGCGCCGGGTAACGACCTCTTTGCGATGATCCAAAAACGCCCGGAGCGCATCGCGAAGGTTGAGAAGCTTTGGCCGTCCGTCGACGATCGCCAGCATGTTGATGCCGAAGGACTCTTGCAGCGAAGTATGCTTATAGAGCTGATTTATGATTATTTCTGACACCGCGTCGCGCTTTAGCTCAATGACGATCCGCATGCCCTCACGATCCGATTCATCGCGCAGATCGGAGATTCCTTCGATTTTTTTCTCCTGAACCAAGGCGGCAATCTGCTCGATGAGCCGCACTTTGTTGACCATGAAAGGAATTTCACTGATGATAATCTGTTCTTTTCCGGTGCGTTTGAGCGTTTCGGTGAACGCTTTACCACGCATCTGAACGATGCCTTTACCCTCGCTGTAGGCTTGAACAATGGGTTCTTTGCCGTGAATGAAACCGGCAGTTGGAAAATCCGGCCCGGGAATATATTTCATCAACTCTTTGATGGTGATCCCAGGATTATCGACCAAGACGACAAGCCCATCGACGATTTCGCCGATATTGTGCGGCGGAATGTTAGTCGCCATTCCAACTGCGATTCCAGATGCGCCGTTGACCAGGAGATTAGGAATGCGCGACGGTAGAACCGCCGGTTCTTTTAAGGAATCATCATAGTTGGGAATGAAATCGACGGTGTCCTTCTCGATGTCGGCGAGGATCTCTTCGGCGAGACGAGCCATTCGGATTTCGGTGTAACGCATCGCCGCCGGGGAGTCGCCATCGACCGAACCGAAATTACCTTGGCCATCGATAAACGGGTAACGCATGACGAAGTCCTGCGCCATCCGGACAATCGTGTCATAAACGGCGGTGTCGCCATGGGGGTGATACTTACCGATGATATCCCCGACCAGACGGGCGGATTTCTTGTACGGCTTGTCCCAGGTATTGCCCATATCGTACATGGCATAGAGCACTCGCCGGTGGACCGGCTTGAGGCCGTCACGGACGTCCGGCAGCGCCCGGCCGACAATGACGCTCATGGCATAGTCCATGTAGGACTGACGCATCTCGTCTTCGATATAGACAGGTACTTTTTGCGACTTTAATGATGCTTCCATAAATTTTAAACGGGATTTCTAACTAATGTCGTTCGTTTGGCAGATCGTCTGAACTGTGGTTGCGGGCTGCTTCAAAAGATTCACAGGCGAGTCCCGCGAAAATCGCCGAGCGGAAGCGTACTTTAGCAGTACGTTGTAGCGAGGCGATCGCGTGCAACGAAGCCTATGAGTCTTGTTAAGCAGCCTGCTAGACGTCGAGGTTTTTCACCGTGAGAGCGTGATCTTCGATAAATTTGCGTCGAGGTTCGACTTCATCGCCCATCAAAGTCGAAAAGATGTCGTTGGCTTCTACCGCATCCTCGATCCTAACCTGCAAGAGAATCCGGGTTTCCGGATTCATCGTGGTTTCCCAAAGTTGATCCGGATTCATCTCGCCAAGGCCTTTATAACGCTGGATATACTGCCCCTTTTTGCCGCCCTCCATAATGTACTTAAGAACTTCGGTGAGGGAGCGAAGCTGAGCTCGCTGGTCGCCGTTTTCCACCGCGTAAGGCGGCACGCCGATACTCGTCAGTTCGTTAAACAATCTTTTGATTTCTTTATACTCAGCGCTGATCAGGAACTCGCGATCAATGATAGTTTGTGACCTCGAGCCATTTGTTCGGGTGGCGCAAACAAGCTTAAAGCAATTGTGCTCCGGGTCTTCTTCCAGCGCGCACGAGACCGGCGCTTGGTCCGGAGCCGTGAGGTTTATGTATGACACGAGTCGGCTTTCGAGACCGCGCAGTGCATCTTCGTCTTTTAAGGTTTCCTCGCTGAACTGCTCTTCCAATAGGAGCCCTTCGATGACAACCCGATTTTTCCTTTTTCGCGTAATCAGAGCCATCAGCTTTTCCCAACGGGCAACTTTTTTCACAAAACCCTGTAGCGCCTGACCGGTTAGCCCAGTGCCGTCATTGGTGGCGCGCACGCGGATATTTTCGGTGCCGAGCTCGATCAAATGATCTTCCAGGGTTGCTTCATCTTTGAGATACCGCTCCTGCTTGCCGCGCTTGACTTTGTAAAGCGGCGGCTGAGCGATAAACAGATGGCCTTTCTCGACCAAATCGGGCATCTGGCGATAAAAAAACGTCAGCAGCAAAGTGCGAATATGCGAGCCGTCAACGTCCGCGTCCGTCATGATAATGATCGAGTGATAGCGAAGTTTTGCGGAATCGTAGTCTTCTTTGACGCCGGTCCCAAGCGCCGTGATCATCAGTCGAATTTCCTGCGATGACAGCATCTTATCGAACCGTGCCTTCTCGACATTAAGGATCTTCCCTTTGAGAGGAAGAATCGCTTGATTGCGCCGGTCCCGTCCCTGCTTCGCGGAACCGCCGGCGGAATCTCCCTCAACGAGATAAATCTCGCTCAACGCCGGATCTCTCTCCTGACAATCGGCGAGCTTTCCGGGCAATGACCCGGAATCCAGGGCACCCTTTCGCCGCGCCAAATCTTTAGCCTTGCGGGTCGCCTCCCGCACCCGAGCAGCTTCAACACCTTTGGCGATAATCTTTTTGGCGTCAGCCGGGTGTTCGCTAAGATAGCTGAAGAACTTTTCATTAACGAGCGCCTCAACGATGCCTTTGACCTCGCTATTGCCCAGTTTTGTTTTAGTTTGCCCTTCGAACTGCGGTTCAGGTACTTTGACGCTCACCACCGCGGTGAGCCCCTCGCGAACGTCTTCGCCCTGCAGATTTGCATCGTCCTTTTTCAACTGGCCGATTTCGACGGCATAACTATTCACAGTGCGCGTCAATGCGGACTTAAAGCCGATCAGATGGGTTCCGCCCTCGGCGGTATTGATGTTGTTGGCAAATGAAAAAACATTCTCTGAATAGCCATCGTTCCACTGCATCGCGATTTCCACCTCAACGCCGTCCTTTTCGCCGGCGAAGTGGACGACCTTTGGGTGAATAGCGGTTTTGGCGCGGTTCAGATGCTCGACAAAAGAGAGAAGACCTCCTTTGTAGAAAAACTCGTGCTTCTTTTGGCTGCGCTCGTCTTCAATAGTGATCTTTACGCCGCTATTTAAGAACGCGAGCTCACGTAGCCTTTGTGAAAGAATGTCGAAGCTAAAATCAACGGTTTCAAAGATCTCAGTGTCTGGCGTGAACGTAACCTTGGTACCACGCTCCTTTGATTTTCCGACCTCTGTAAGCCTGTCCTGCGGGACGCCGCGTCGATAGCTCTGTTGATAGACCCTGCCGTCGCGCTTGATTTCTATTTCGAGGGTTTCCGACAACGCGTTGACAACTGAAATGCCGACGCCGTGAAGGCCGCCCGAAACCTTATACGAAGATTTATCGAACTTTCCGCCTGCGTGGAGCTTGGTGAGCACAACTTCGGCAGCCGAAACTCCTTCAGTCGAATGTATATCCACGGGAATACCGCGACCGTTATCAACCACAGTCACGCTATTATCGATATGGATGGTTACTTCGATGTTATCGCAGTGGCCGGCCAAAGCTTCGTCAATAGAATTGTCCACCACCTCGTAAACTAAGTGATGCAGCCCGCGCTCACTTGTGTCGCCGATGTACATTCCAGGGCGTTTTCTCACCGCTTCAAGACCTTCAAGGACCTTAATGTTATCGGCTTTGTAGTCGTCTTGCTGAGGTGGTTTTGATTGAGCCATTTTCACCTGTTGTCAACTGAAATATTGCCTGGAAAGTTCTGGGGTTAGACCCGAATTGAGACTGTCAACATAGTACCTCAAATGCGCCCGAAAGTAAAGCCAAAAGTGTCCTCTAAAGTGCTGATTTCTTTGAAGAATATTTTAATCTGCAGGCCTTCTACCGAGACCGCGGCGGAGATGTGGAAATGCGCTGCCGTTGACAGCTCCGCCTCTCTAAGAGAAAAGGAAACCGCATGAAGAGCATTGTCGCTGCGTTCAAATTTCTTACGATTTTAAGCCGGTTTATACGCTTCCCGCCGAGCGCGCCGATGGTGGGTCAAGCGGCGGCGCTTTTCCCTATCGTTGGTTTAGTGCTCGGCTTGAGTCTTGCGCTGCTCGCGCGCGCACTTCAAAACTATGTGGATGTCGAAATTCTCAGCACGACATTAGTGGCTTTTCTGGTACTAGCCACCGGCGCCGTTCACCTAGAAGGCTTGAAGAAAACCTTCGATGCGCCAGGGGTAAGGCCAAGCGCAGGGAGCGAGTCATCGAGCAGCGCTGTTGGGATTGTTGCGATCCTTGTCGTGATCCTTTTCAAAATTAAGTCCATCGACATTCTAGAAGAAAAGCTCACGCTCGCGTTACTACTCACTCCTGTAATGGCGCGTTGGGCGATGCTCGTTTTCATCTACGGCTCATACCGCCACAGCGAAGGGGAGGCCAGTATTATCGCGGCAAACGTCAGATTTTGGCACGTTGCATTTGTAACGATTGCGACACTCGCGCCGGCAAGTTACTTACTCGGCCGCACCGCCCTTTGGATCGGGCTTTCTCTTTCGATTCTGGCCCTGCTTTGTCGAGCTCTGTTCCACAAGCAAACCGGCGCGCTGACCCGTGACAACTACGGGGCGGTGGTCGAAGGGAGCGAAGCCTTGAGCCTGGTGCTGATGGCATCTCTCTGAGTTTCAGAATGTCCGACATGGAACTCTTCACTCCGCTTTACCCGGTTGTTCCGGTATTTGTGCTAATCACCATCGGCTTTTGCTTCGCTCACTGGAAGAAAATCACTCTGCTTCCGATCACGGAGCTGATTGTTTACTTGGGGACGCCTTCTCTGGTGTTTACCTCTTTGGCTAGTAAACCGATCTTGATAAACGATATCCTTGTCTTAGCAGTCGGCGTTCTTTTGATCTTCACCGGTGTAGGATTTCTGATCCGGCTCTACTTCTCGTTGTTTCGATTCAGCTCGCGCGGCTTTGCTCTACCCGTGTTGTTCATGAACGCGGGCAATATGGGCATTCCACTGGCACTGTTCGCCTTCGGCGAGCCAGGCATGCAACGTGCCACGTTGATGTTTGTGATCATTACGTTTCTGCAATACTCGCTAGGCATTTACCTGTTGAGCGGGCGCGGCAATTGGACCGAGATTTTTCGTTTGCCGTTGATCTACGCAACCATTGCCGGTTTAGGCTTGAACCTCAGCCGGATGACAATTCCGGAACTGCTCTTCCAACCAATATCGATGCTCGGTCAAGCAACCATTCCAATCATGCTTGTCAGCCTGGGATACCGCCTGCATGAATTTCAGTCGTTTAAATGGCGCCACGCCCTTGGCGGCGCTCTCGTTCGGATCTTCGGTGGGTTTACGACGGCGGCTATCGTGGTTCAATTGATCGCTGCCGAAGGCGTCAATCGCCAGGTATTGCTGCTTTACGGCGCCCTCCCAGCAGCAGTGATCAATTTCGTGCTCACCGAAAAGTACGGCAAGGATCCGGAGCTCGCTGCCTCAATCGTCGTGTTGAGCACTTT
>JAJONK010000578.1 GCA_021323355.1 Deltaproteobacteria bacterium | reverse complement strand
GCTTCATCGCGGCATTACCGTCGATATGGCTCGGATGGACATTAGTTAAGAAGGCGGGAATTACCCCTCTTAAGCGCAATGCGGTTAGTGCAGAGGGGAAGGCAGAACAGATGGCTTTATAACTACCGCGCCTATCTTCGCGAAAAGGATGGCCGCTTCCCTCGGATCGGCTCTCACATGACGTGAGCGCCAACTCACGGCGTGACACCGGTTACGATCGAGAACGACTCTGGATGTGCAAGCCTGACAGCGGCTCTGAGGTGCGCCAAAAATCCATATTGCATGTTTCCGGCGTGCAGCTCGCGCAGGACCTCGATTCGCAAGCTCGTACGGATGCCGATCATGAGCTGCTATACGACACATTTTGGACACATTGGCGAGAAACGGGATCGGTTAATAGGTAAGCTGTTGATTAGTGGCGCGCCCGGAGGGATTTGAACCCCCAACCCTCAGATCCGAAGTCTGATGCTCTGTCCAGTTGAGCTACGGGCGCCCTTAACCGTCAGGACTAATCAAAGTAAACTAAATCCAAACCTTTTTCAGGACTAATCAAAGTAAACTAAATCCAAACCTTTTTCAAAAAAGAAGCGATGCAATGATGGTGGGATCTGACGGTCGGTGAGAAATATGGAACGATTGCTCAACCAAAATCCTGCCGTGCTTATGTTAACTCGATCTTTGTTGCCGCTGTCGGCTGAAAATTTATGTTCGCGGTAAACGGTCTGATCGCGCAGTTCCGCGAGGACTCGGGTAATTATCTCCTTCGCTGACATGGAGGATAAATCAAGCTCAACGACCTTCATTCCTTGTCGTTGTTGCAAGGCTTTCTTGATTTCAGGTTGGACTTGGTGAAAGAAGAGCCCGATTCGCTGCCCTTTGGATTCGAATATGCGATCGGTCTGAGTTTCAAATCGAAGCCCCTCTCCCATTTCGACTGACTGCGGCTCAGCCACCCCAAAGGGTATTCCATAAGCAAGCAGCAAAGCGTCAATTTTCTCGGACTTTTCTCTGGGCCAAATCTTAACCTCTCCAGTTAATCTCGTCGTCTCATTCGTGGTTGTTTGCGGTTGAGAAGAAGACGTCAAGACGACCTCCTTCAGATGAAGCCCTTTTGCCGACAATTGCTCCCGCAGGTATTCGGGAATTTCATCTGCTTGATCGGTGACCGTGATGATGAATATCTCCTGAGCTTTGCCGCTCTCTTCCGGAGCAGCGGCAATCCATGTTCCCATCGCTTCGAACGCGACATCGCCCTGCTGAATGCTGATCGGCCGATCACTTGGCAATGCCTGATACCCTAGGCGCGATAATAATTGACTCACCGTCTCCTGAAGGTTGGCGCCCGTGGCGAGAGAGAACACCGATGTACCGGCATCCGGAGACTCAAAACTCTTGCGCAATGATGTTGGCAATCGCTCGCGTGTATCGAGAATTACTCTTTGTTGCAGCTTACGGTTTAAGACAATCGGGTAAGAAGCTTTATCCAACCGAACCGCGCCGTTCGGTAAAGGGAACACCTCGTCCCCATCACTCTCAACTTCGATCCCAACCGTATTCAGCACTTGTGCCAATAACGGCAGGTTTTCTTGCGCAAGAAGTCGCCGCGCATGATCCAAAGGCAGCGGCGCGCGCACAGCAGTTGAAGTCTGGGGTGGCGCGATGGGCTCGTACGATTGCGCCAACTTTTCCGTTCCCGGCGCCAACGATGATGCGTTCTGCGCCACCACGGCTCCGGTTTTATCCGCAGGAAGCTGAATAACCTCCCCTTCCTGCAAGACGTCCCATTCCTTACGCTGTGGGTTCAGGTCTTTAACCAGCGCGTAGTACGTCGCCAATTCCTTCTCGTCGGTAATTTTTAACTGCTCGCGCAGTATTTGATACAGATGATTGCCCCGTTTCACCCGATAATCGGTTGTCAAGCCATTGCCGTGGGACTCGTTCGATGCCTTCCCACCTGCGGCAACAGTTGACGCCGCAACAAGAACTTCGTCGGGCCGCATGGGAATAAAGACAGTATCGCCGACTTTGAGCACGCTCGCGCTTTTCATCTGAGGATTAAGGGCCTGAACGACAATGACATACTGGCTGAATTTTCGTTGGGTCAGTCCTCGTTCTTGAATCAGGATCCGCCATAGCGAGTCGCCGGAGCCGATCCGGCGATTTTCCCCTTCGACCATGGCTCCTTTGTACTCGCGGGTCTCGGCAGATTTGCGCAGGGTCAATTGCGATTCAGCTCTGTCGATTTGTTCTTGCCCGAAAACGTCGGCAACAAACATTGCGGTGGACAACGCGATTGCGAGGCCGAGGGCTTTGTCAGACAACTGATACTTCATCTAACCTTCCAGGTAGTACCGCCTCGAGTGTCTTCCACAACGATTCCTTTGGCGAGTAATTCATTGCGAATACGATCCGCCTCACGCCAGTCTTTGTTCATTCGGGCCTCATCCCTGACGGCAATTGCCTTCTGCACCTCCTCTTCCGCAAAGCCTTGTTGTCGCAGCCACCGTGCCTTCTTTCTGCTGAAAAATGCCTCTGGACCGTCTTGCAACAGTCCAAGAGCTTCGCACATGGTTTCCAACGCCGAAGCGCGTTCAGCGATGCCATCGTTCTGCTTGGCATCGAGCAAGCGATTGAGAGATCGCACCTCGTCAAAGATCAAAGCTAATGCTCGCGGCGTATTGAAGTCATCATTCATCTCCTGGCAGAAGCTAGACATCAATGAGGCGTCTGCGACCGTATTCTGCCGATTGATTCCGGAACACGCAATCCGCTCAATCGTTTCATAGATAATAGTAAAGTAGTTGCCTAACGACTTCGACATTTTTTCGCCGTTCACGGTCAAGAGCCCATTATGCATCCAGTAGCGCGCAAGCGGCAAGCCAAATGCACCCTCGGACTGGGCGATTTCATTTTCATGATGCGGAAACATTAAGTCTCTGCCGCCGCCATGGATGTCGAACGGCTGGCCGAGATATTTGCTGCTCATCGCCGAACACTCGATATGCCAGCCCGGACGGCCAGGACCCCAGGGGCTTTCCCAACTAGGCTCGCCTGCCTTACTCGACTTCCAGAGAGCGAAATCCAGCGGGGATTTCTTGCGCTCATCGATTTCGACGCGAGCCCCCGCTTCCAACTCCTCGATTCTTTTGCGCGAAAGCTTGCCATATCCAGGGAAACCCGGAACGGAGAAGAACACATCGCCATCAATGCGGTAGGCCAGCTGCCGCTCCTCTAGCTTCTGTATGAGCTCGATGATCTCTGCAATATGCACGGTCGCCCGCGGCTCTAGGCTCGGCGCCAGCAATCCTAACGACTCGGCGTCCCGGTGAAATTCGTCAATATAGCGGTCGGTAATGGTTTCGCAGCTACTTTTCTGGTCGTTGGCTTTATTGATAATTTTATCGTCGACGTCGGTGAAATTGCGCACGAACTGCACGCGATAACCGGAGAATTTCAGATAGCGATAGATGGTATCGAAGGTCAGCAGTGAGCGCGCATGGCCGATGTGCGAGGAATCGTAAACCGTCACGCCGCACACGTACATCCGCACTTCTCCCGGGGTCAGCGGCACAAAATCTTCTTTTTCCCCGCTGAGTGTATTGAAAATTTTTAGTGACATATGAAGGAATTCTCAATGTTACGGATCAGATCCGGATTTGCAAGCAATTTCGCCTAGCCCGCTTGCTAATGCGAGGAAAAAAGCATAGACAAAAAATCTATGAATTTTGCTAAACCTTATGAGGACTTAAGAGAGTTTATCGCCGCACTCGACGCTCACGACAAACTGTACCGAATTCATCGAGAAATTAATAAAGACAGCGAATTGCAACCCTTGGTACGCTGGCAGTTTCGCGGCTTACCCGAAGAAGCGCGCCGCGGCTTTCTTTTCGACAATGTCACGGATGGAAAGGGACGCAAATACCATTGCCGCGTGTTAGTCGGCGGTCTCGCCGGCTCGGAAGCGATCTACTGTCTGGGACTGAAGTGCCAGCCCGATGAGGTTGCCGATCGCTGGCTATACGCCATGGATCATCCGATTGATCCGATCATTGTCGGCTCCGGATCCTGCCAGGAGGAGGTCCACACGGGAGACGATCTTTTGTCTCAGGGCGGTTTGCTGGAGTTCGCGATCCCGATGTCCACACCGGGATTCGACAATGGTCCTTATATCACCGCCGGCCACTGGATCACCAAAGACCCGGAGACTGGCAGGAGAAACGTCGGCAATTATCGCGGCTTGATCAAAGGACCTGCGCTGAGTGGACTTATGTCGGGAACGCCGCAGGACTTGTCTTCGCATTGGGAAAAATGCCGCAAGATCGGAAAGCCTTTGGAGGTTGCCATCGTCGTCGGCACAGTTCCGGCCGTATCTTATTGCGCGACCCAGAAGGTACCGCCGGATGTCGATGAAATTGCGTTGGCCGGGGGGCTCACAGGCGCGCCGGTGAAGTTAGTCAAATGCAAGACCGTGGATCTGGAGGTGCCTGCCAGCGCCGAAATTGTTTTGGAAGGTATCATTCCGACCAACTATATGGAGGAAGAGGGTCCTTACGGCGAGTCGATGGGTTATGTTGATCCTAGAACGTTGAGCACAATGTTCGAGTTGAAGTGCGTCACGCATCGCAAAGATCCCATCTGGGTGTCGATCATCAGCCAGGTCACTCCTAGCGAGAGTTCCAAGATTAAAGCGATGGGGATGTCGACGTTGGTAAAACGGTTCATCGTCAGCAAAGGCTTCGACTGCGTCCGCGAGGTTCACATGATCGAGCCCCTGGTGAACCTGCGGCCTTACGTTGCCGTCAGT
>JAJONK010000577.1 GCA_021323355.1 Deltaproteobacteria bacterium | reverse complement strand
ACGAGAATCGGCTTGTTCTTGTTGAGAGCCTCACGCGCAACCGCCATGAATTCGTTGGGGCGGCGGATGCCCTCCGCCATCAGCAGGATAACTTTGGTCCCCGGATCGTCCACCATAAACGACAGATAATCCACAAGGTCGAGGCTGATTTCATTGCCGCTGGAAACCGCATAGCTAAAACCAATGCCGCGCTCGGTCGCGCCCTTAATCCAATTACCCAGTGAGCCGCCGCTCTGAAAAATCAGACCCACAGGGCCTTTCTTTAGCAATGGCGTGGAAGTAGGAAACGTCCAGAGGCCTTCGGATAAAGAGTACGAGCCCATGCAATTTGGCCCGCAAATGACAAAACCGGTGCGCTCACACAATTCTTTCATCGCCTGGGCGCGTTCCTTGCCTTTGGGATCGTCGCCTTCGCCAAAACCGGCAGTATAGATGGTGGCTGATTTGGTGCCGAGTTTGGTCGCCTCTTCCAAAGTGTCCAACACGGCTCGTGTCGGAATCAATATCAGCAGTTCCTCGGGAACCTCGGGGAGCGCCGCGAGATTGGGATAACAAGGATGGTTTTCTATTTCCTGATAATTCGGATTAATCAGAAAGATTTTCCCCTTGTAAGCTTTCTTTAGATTGCGCAAAATTCCCATCGGCCAACGCCCTTTCGGTGATGCGCCGACAATGGCTACTGATTTGGCAGAGAGAACATTCTCGACCGGTCTGCGCTGGAATGAAGTCATACGAATTCCTTGCTAGCTTAAATTAGATTTTCCTATCTCATGTTCTAAACGTTGCTGCAACACAGGTGAAATGATGGCGCTGAGTCAACCGCGCATCAGCGGAAGGAAAGCACTGCGATACGGGCGCCTAGTTGGTAAAAGCCTGGTTTTTCAAAAACGCGTCGGCATCATTCGCGCTAAAAAAAACTAGTCGAACTTCATCGATCGAAGCATTAGATCCGAGAAATTCTTCAATCGTCTCGGATGACACTTTGGCTGCTTCACTGAGCGGATAACCATAGATACCGGTGGACACCGCGGGGAAAGCGATTGTCTTGAGTCCGTGCTCTACGGCTAGGCGGAGACAATTTCGGTAACATGACGCCAGCAATTCTGCCTTGTCACCGCCTCCTCTTCCGTAGACCGGACCTACCGTATGAATGACATGCTTGGCAGGCATTCTGCCGGCCGTGGTAATGACAGCCTCTCCGGTAGGCAGCCCTTCGGGAAATTCCTTCTTTCGGATTTCTTTACATTGTTTCAATATCTCTGGACCGCCTGCTCGATGAATTGCGCCATCGACGCCGCCACCACCCATCAGAGTGCCATTGGCGGCATTGACGATCGCGTTTACCTGTTCTTTGGTGATGTCGCCGACCTTCACCGCAACTCGAGCGTTGAGAAAAGTTTGCAAAATTTCCATCAATATCCGGCCACCACGAGCAGCTAAACGAAACTTTTCCCGGCGCCGAGAATCGCGACAAAAGCGCTTTACGCAGCCGGCGAGTTGTCCATCAGCCGAGCAAATAATCAATCCCGTGGCGGCGGGGTGTTGCGCAATACTTGTCCGGGATACGTGCCTGTGGGCGCGCCGTTCTCGATCACCACTTCTCCATTGACCACCGTGTGATGCACTCCGGTTGCGCGTTGGATCATTCGCCGCTCGTTGCCTGGTAGATCTTGGACGTACTCAGGGGCGACTGTGTTGACGGTCTTGGGGTCGAACACCACGATGTCGGCTGCGAGTCCCGATCTCAAAAGGCCCCGGTCGCGCAGACCGAATATCGACGCCACATGAAAGGTCAGCTTCGAGACCGCTTCCTCCAAGCTCATAATCCCGTTGTCGCGCACCCAGCGACCTAAGAAGGTCGTGCAGTAGCCGAACCTGGCATCATAGCCCATGTGCGCGCCGGCGTCGGATTGACCGATGATGACAAACGGATTTTTGAGGATCTCGCAGACCGCTTTGGGATCTCCTTGCGTCGTCACGTGCGAGAAACGAGTTTCGAGATTCTCTTCCAATGCGATTATTCTTCGGCAGTTTCGCTTCATCGACATAGATGACGTCCCAACGCTTGGGGAAAACCGATGGCTCCGGCGAGTTTACCTCGGCGCGCATTTTTTGCCGCGCTTCGGGATCGGCAAAAATCTTCTGCCTCTGCTCCACCGGCATAAACATCGCGGCGCGCCAAGTAGGAAACTCATCGAAGCATTGCGCATCGAGCAGGGTATAGCGGTTCTCGAACGGTTTGGCCTGAGTCATCGCAAAGATCGGCAATCCCTCGTCACGGAAAACTTTGGCAGTGGATTCAAGCATGCCTTTCCAGTGATCGGGCCGCGTCCAACTATGGCTGATGCTCTGCCACAACACCGGCCGGCCGGTGGCGCGCGCCAGCTCGGATGCATAGGCAATTCGTCCACGCGCGTCCACACCGCCCCCGCTCAACTGAATCACGCCGGTATTCATATCCCCAAGAACTTCGAGCAAGGCCAAGAGCTCTTGATTGGAGGCTACCCGGCTAGCGACAGGCTTGCCGTCTTCGCGCATGTGGCGGGGATTCTGATTGGTTGAAAAGCCGACGGCGCCCGCGACCATGCCCTTGCGCACCAACTGCTGCATCTGGGCGATTTCTTCGGGTCTCGCTTCACGCTCAACCGCGTCTTCTCCCATCACGTAGTGACGCACAGCGATGTGGCCGATCAGCGCCGCTACATTGATGCCCAGACGGGTGCCAAGCACATCCAGGTATTCGCCGGTGGATACCCACTTCCAGTCGATTCCCTCTTCGAGAACTCTGCGGCTAATGGCTTCGACCCGAACAAAACTTTTGATCACCGCCTCGCGGCCCTCCGGCTTGCATGGCGCCAGGCTCAGACCGCAATTTCCCACCACCGACGAGGTCACGCCATGAAAACACGACGAAGTGCCTAAAGGATCCCAGAGCAACTGCGCGTCGAGATGCGTATGCGGATCGATGAATCCAGGCGTCACCGCCAGGCCTTCGACATTCAAGGTACGTTTGGCCGTCCCGTTGAGACGGCCGATTGCGGCGATCTTTCCTCCCGCCACCGCGACATCGCCGGTGAAGCTGGGCATGCCGGAACCGTCATATATTCTTCCGCCCTTGAGCAAAAGATCGAACATGCTGTCTCCTTTGAATGGATTGTCAGCGACTAAATAGGTGATCGGTTTAGGTAAAAACTTGGTTTATCGATCTCAGTATCAACGATGCTATGCCTCAGGCAATAGTCCGTTTTCTTTCAACACCGGCATTAATTCATCATGGCTGTGAATCAGAATCTTCGGTCTAGCAGCCATCAAGGTCTCTTCATCGTTGTAGGAGTATCCATTGGAGAGCGCAATCGTGACGACTTCGAGATGATTGCCCGCGACTTTACATCCATCCACATTGTTCCCCGCGCGAATGTAGGATGCAGTTCCAGTGAGTAAAACAAGCCTCAAGCTCGGCAGCTTGTGCTCTCTGAACAGATAGTACAGCCCCTGTTCTTTCGCATAGTAGGTCTCGTCACGATCAACGATTTCAGCGAAGTATTTGCCAATGCCGAAAGTCTCCATCGCGTGATGCTGATATCTTCGTCCACCCGTGGTCAATAGCACATTGCGCAGCCCGGCGCCCTGAGTGCTTTTCAGCGACTCCTCGATTCCGGGAACGAAATTCGGAGGTTTGGTGTCGAAGCTGTGTTTCCGGGCGATCTCCAGCGCCTGGGTGCGTATCTCCAGGCGCTTTTTTTCATTGAAGATTATGTTGGCGTCCGCTTTGTACTCATCGGCGAAAACCAAAGGGATCAAAAATAAATCGAAGGGGCCGTCGGCAATCTTACGCAGCCTTTCAAACGGCAGCGGATGAAGTCCATACTTGGGCAGAATCTCCGTGGTGATTGTGAGAACCCGTTGAATGTCGGTCTCCACCGTATCGGACATTGTCCTAACCAAAAATGTCACGGTTCCCATGGGAATGCCTCCAGACAAGCGATACTATTCGAAGCCAAATGAGCTGGCAAGCGACTCTGGCGTTTCCTATGCGGTCGGGACCGCGGACAAATTTCAGCTTCACAGGCAGGGCAACGTAGGAGAAAACGCAGAGCGCATTGAAGAATGACGATAATATTCTACTGGGGAGTTTCTTCGAACGACAGCCGGTGTTGGCGTTCGGAATTGCATTTTTTGCAACTAGGCACAAGATTGCCTTTGGTGGATTTACCACCTCGAATGATCGGCACGAGATGATCCATGGTCAAAATTGCCGGCGAGAATTTGCCGCCGCAGTGGTGGCAGAGGCCTAGGGCTCGCTTACGCTTCCACCACTGGCTGGCACGCAGCTCTCGAGCCTTTCGGCGCTCGCGGCGGATTTCTTCTTCACTGACCGTGACTAGAAACGAAGTCGGTTCCATGCGGATAATGAAAAACTATCTGTACCATCGTTTGATATTCATGAAATAGATGGCAAAAGCGATTGCGGCCAGAAAATAGCCG
>JAJONK010000576.1 GCA_021323355.1 Deltaproteobacteria bacterium | reverse complement strand
ATACGAGGCCAACGAGGATCTTGGTCGAGGAAGTCATCTCGTGCTTGCTCCAGCGCGGGCGCCGCACCCCGCTGTTTCACCGCTCGGCAGCTCTGAACATCATCGCTGTGGAACTGAGGCGCACTACATAGTGAAGCAAATTCGAAGAATCGGAATGATCGCAATTTGGAAACGAACTCTAAAAATTAACCCTAAAACCGCGCCAGGCGAGACAGCAAATCCCCGTGGAAAGAATATCTGCTTTAATTTACCTCTGAGTTAACGAACGCGAATTTTCGTTTTGCACCGGTGGAGCGCTTCGTGTCGACCGTTTTTTCTCGCCATCGCGTTTGCAGACGTTCTGCGCTTGCTGCAATCGCCTATCGGTAGGATGAAAACGGTCGCCAATATAGTTTTGCTCTTGAAAATTTTCCAAAATGCGCACCCAAATCCGGCAATCCCAGCCGAGTTTGTTCCAATAACCCAATCCGATCCCGTCCGCCTCGAGTTCTTTGTCCGTCGAATAGTTGTACAATCGCACGTACCATGGCAAGCCGAGATCGCTGCCCGAAGCACCGAGATTGAAGAAACCGGAGTTTACTTGCTTTATTCCCTCGCGCTTGGCATGCCCCGCCGTCTCGTGTGCGATTTCATGCGCCACGGTTTGCCGGAGCAGCCAGAGCTGAGCGGAATCAGTTAGTGCGACCGATGCGAGCCTGTAACTGATATAGATCTGCCTGTTGCCAATGCTTATGCCGAAAAGATCTTGGCGCGGAAAGTCCGAGAGAAAGAACTGATACTGCGAAAAATTGTCCCGGTCCTCACTGACCGCTACGATGCGTTCTGCTTCGCTTCGGAGTAAGTGTTCGAGCCGATCATCGGATAGGGTAGGAATCTTTGCTTTAATCGAGCAGGACACAAAAAAGACGCAAAGAGTTATCGCGACACAGAATAGAAGTTGATCTCGCGATCTGTGGATTGGTTTTGCTGTCATGCTGTCAGCTATGAAGTGTTGGCGCTAAGCCAGACGCGCGCTTTCTCGAGATCGCCAGGAAGAAAAACATCGCCCCAGTCTACCGCGCGCTTCCATCCTTGAAAATCTTCTAGAATGAATAGAGCGCTGATCTTACCGCAGGTTCGGATCGCATCAAGGGCCGCTGTTTGCATCTGACGCACCTCGGAGTTGCTCAACTCGCCGGTGATCTTGGCACTGATGATCGGACCAGTCGCGTCAACGATTGTGAATGCCATTTTGCCTCCCCATCATCCGGGCGCCCCTGAGTTACAGGAGCGGGAAATCGCAATTAAGAATCAACGAAAATCGTCTTGATGATTTTCGGCGATTGATACTGCTGCACTATTTTGTAACAGAGTCGGTTGAGAAGCCGTTGAGAAAACTCCATTTCGGCCGCCATTGAACGTCAGGCTTGAATTCGTATCTCCGCAGTGTTTTTCAATCGATTGACTCCTCACAGGTTCACGGTCTGGGTTTTTTGAGCTCTACATCGAGGCCTGAGAACGCGAGGTTGAACTTTCGTCCAGCAACTGTCGAGACCAGGTTTATAACCACCCCTTTTTCGTTCTTTATCGTGGCGCGGGAGCCGGTGGCGCTCTCGGCTTCCTTTGCTTCGACCATTTGATAGTTGCCGGCAATGTCTTCCGGACTTTTTAAGTTAAATACTTGACCGGATAGCTCCGCAGCGGTAATTTCCGCATCGACGTTGCGGAAAAGCCCCCTCGCCTCAAACGTTAAAGGATAATCCTGGCCTTTGTAGCTTAATAAGCCTTCGCCCCATGAGAGCCCGGTGCCTGGAGCAACCGTTCTGGTAGTTATCTTCAACGCGCCTTCGGGCGCCTGAGTAGCATCGAAAGAAAGCTGTGGCAGCAGCAAGCTGCTTGCGACAATTAGCCATTCCAGGAATATACGACCCATTATCTCTCCTCATCTCAGCAACAACGCGCATTTGCTTGCGCATTGAGAGTTTTATTGAGCTCACGACGGCCGAGTCTCGCTCCCGTTGCGCGAGGATGTTATAGCGAATCGTGAAACATTGAACATTGGACCTTGGTCCAATACTAATGAGAGCGGTGCCAAACAGACCGCTTTGTGTTCTTGGACGCTAGTCTAAACCGACGGCCACGCAGGGATGCGGTGCTCGCCTGCTACCAGATTCTCAATGGAACCCACCGAGACAGCGTTTGTTTCAAGCTGCCGTCTGCCCGCCAATTCTCGAGCTGGCGGTTCAGGGCAAAACGCAAAGGCTCATCATTCTTTCTCACCGCCCAGGCAAGCGGCTCATTCGTCAAAGGCCAGTACAAACCTTCCAGCTCTTTTTCCTTCGAGTTGCCCGCAATGCGCCAAACCGTAGGAGCATCATGAATGAAGACGTCTATTTCCCTCTTGCGCAGGGCCGCAATCCCGATGTCGATGGTCGGCTGAGGGACCAGCGTCGCCTGAGGGAAAAACGCCTTCGCAGCCATTTCGCCGGTGGTCTGGCGCACGAAGCCAACGCCCGAGGTGAGATTGGCGAACGACTGGACGTCGGGAAACGCCGATCTATCTCTACCGCGCACGAGCGCCATCTGGCCGACACGCGCATAAGAATCAGTAAAGCTCACCCGTTCGGTTCGTTCTCTCGTGATCGACATTCCGGACATGACGATATCGATGCGTTCTTCTAGCAGTGCCTGGATTAACTCGGAAAACGGCATCTCGACGAAAACAATGCTCTTACCAAGGCCCTTGCCGAGTTGTATGGCAAAGTCGATTTCCACTCCGACTAGGCCGAATGCCGCGTCTTTGTAAGCCAGCGGCATATAGTCCGGCGATGTCCCGATTCGCAGTTGTGGCTGAAGCAGGGTTCCCGACGCCTCGGGCGGCTCTGGTTTAGCCGGCAGTTGAGGACCGGAAACGCATCCCGGCAAAGAAAAGGCGATCAAACAGAGGAGCAAGAGACCGGATCGGAAGCCATTGATCAAAGTTGTCATTGCCCTCTTCCTCCTGTGAGTTCGACGGTTTGAGCCGTTCGCGATAGTTACCGTGCTTGCTGCGCTTTCAAGCGATCCAACTCTCTTTGCTGCCGATCAATCTCGGCCTGTTGCGCCTGGATCTGTCGCTGGACGTCGGCGTCCTGTTGTTGCCGCGCCTGCATCTGATCACCAATCAGCGCGCCACCGAGGAGACCGACGGCGGCACCGATACCGGCACCAGCCCCTGCATTACCGGTTGCACTCCCGATGATTGCGCCTAGGCCGGCCCCGCCAACGGTTCCGACCACCGCGCCTTTTTCTCTGGTGGTCAGCGGCTCAGAGCAGCCGAGAAAAACAACTGCCAAAACGATTGCCGAGGTATTCGTAATCTTTTTCACAGTATCTCCCTTTGACTCTACTACACAGAGATAATAGCGACTTTTACCCGCTGCGGGTTCAACTGTTGGACCACCGCGATCATCGCCTCGACAAAATGTTGCTTGCTGTTCGCCCGGCAACTCTTCTCTAACCGCGCCTTTAAATCATCCATATTGGATTTCCCGACCACATCGTATGTGTCGCTTACGTAGAGATTGTGCGCCGTGAGGAAGCCGGCAATCCAGTGCTCGACGACCTTATCAACGATTTCATAGAGCTCATCTTTGGTATAGCGCGGGTGCTGCTGTTCCAGCGTCTCAAGTCTTTTCTCTCTAAATTTGACGTAGTCCTCACAGGGCCTCTGTCCTAATCCGTAGGCAAAATAACGGTTGTTGCTATCGACCGCATAAACCGTCGCGCTTCCAAGCGAGAGACCCAGCGCAACGGCAAAGACGGCGTGCGTCCATCTAAAGAACTTGGTATTCATTCCCATTCACCTCCGTTAAAGGCCTGGCAAAGTCATTTTCAAACAAGTCGGTCATCACTCGACCTACGCCCGCGGAATAGCTGAGCTCTGGCGTTTTCTTTGTGCTTCCAAGTGGAGCGTGCGAGGTTTGATAATTCGTGTTTCGTCCAGTGCAACAGCCCTTACGAAAATAATCGGGGTCAAAGCCCGCAATGCCACAGATAGTTTCAAAGTCGAAAATCCAACCACTGCTTGCCGCGAAGAACCATTTCTCGACATCATTGAAAAGTTGCTTCCTCTTTCCATCCTTTGCTGCGCAATACTCCTGAAAGGACGCCACGGCATCTTCCAAGATGGCGAGCATGAGTCTCTCCTCCGGGGAGCGCGAGCGTTTTGCTACGTCGATCGTTGAAAAAGTTTTCCATCAAAAGCGTATCGGGCTGAGGATGAGACCAGATGTTGCCACTTTCACTGGAACCAATTTGTTCTGTGGTATGTGAAGAGATCGTGGTTTCGAAATCCATGCTTCCGCCCTTTAGTTCAAAACTGTATTAAGTATCGGCAGGACCCATGCCACCAAGAGACAACAGTTGCGCACCCGAATGATCCTCTGATTGCGAAGCACTGATATGGGCTAATCTTGTCACAGCTGAAAAATCCAGCTCGGCAATTCTCATGGACGCGAAAGTTGCTATCCCACAGGAACTGACTTGGATCGGTTTCATTCAACAGCGAAGCACAAATAGAATTGTTACGGCGATCCTCGACCTGTTCAGCGACTTGACTGCGCTTTGAACTCTTTTCCTCCCGGTCGACTTCCAGATGTCGGGTTTCGGTTGTCAGAACTGAAACCTGACACTTGAACACTGAAATTTCAGAGACAATTGGGCAGTTTTCAGAACACTTTGATGAGTGCGCATTATTGCTGTTTTAAGTGCTCTGTAAGAATGCGCCGGACTTCTTCGATGGTTTCAGGGTGAGATTGAGTCGAGTGGGGGGAGCGCACGACTTTCTCTGAGGCCACTCCTTCGATGTGCGCGCTTTCGTAAGCCACGACTCCGTCGGTTTTTCCGGTGATAGGGCCTTCGCCTAAAACAGCAATAATCGAATGCGCGGTGATGCGCGGATCGATGGGACTTTCGTTCATCGCTCGAATAAACGGATGGCCGGGACTCATATTATCGACGGATGTCGGCAGCTGGCTCATGCCGAGATGAGCAAAGGTTTGAGATTTCAGAAGACCCTGAAACTGCGAAACCAACGTGCCCGGTAGAGTTACAATGCGCCTAATTAGATTCAACGCTAATCCCGATGCCCGGAAGCTGCCGCGATGCGGCGTGGCAATAAAAACCACCCGCTCGACGGTCGGTACGGGCTCGAAGAACATCGCCTCCTGGAGAAGCGCACGGGTTTCGGCGGCCATTTCTATTTTGGCGAAGGGTTCCTTCGTCACGTTTTCCCAAAAACGGTTGCCGCTGTTGATAGTCAAAAGTTTGGTCAGAAGTCCGCCTTGGCTGTGTCCAACCACAATCATGCGACGCAGTGCATCGTCCTCTCCCATGGGATCTACCTCGCTCAGCACGCTGCGCAGCGCACGGCGCAACAGCATGGCGGAATACAATACCGGCTGGCCGGTATTGTATTGGAAAAACCAGAACTGGTAGCGGCCGCGGAGCACCGGATCTTGGGTGACCTCGTTATACATCTCGGCCCAACGCACCGGGCTCGATGC
>JAJONK010000575.1 GCA_021323355.1 Deltaproteobacteria bacterium | reverse complement strand
AATAGCCTGCCGGAGCGTTGCGATGGCTTCGGCGGGCGAGTTTGGCGGCAGCATGATCAGGCGCGTCATGTTGGTGCTCGACATGTTGGCTGCCTTGAGCGCTTCATACTTTATTCCCGAGGGCATCTTGCCAAACACCTGCCTGTAATAATGTGTGAAGGGCAACAACTCTGGGACGTCCGGGCTGACGATAATTTCTCCTTCGGGTGAAACCAAATCGGTGTAGTAGAGCGCGGTCACTTCGCCGGTTTTTACCATCTGCGGTTCGACAGCGGCCCGGTAAGCGGGAAGAGTTTCGTCGTGGTATTGAGCCTCATTGCGCTGAACTGCCAATCGAGCGGTCGAGCTGGAACTGTAACCGGTCACATAGTCATATTTCAGGCCGAGCAAATCGAACGACAGTCGAAAGCGCACATCTTTGGAACTGCTCGCGCTTAACCCTGCGGCCCTAAACCGTTCTGCCTTCACGAAGTCTGCCGCTTTCTTGATGCCGGGCGCTGTGTCCGATCGGATATACGAAATTGTGACGCCGTGCACACCGGTGATAAATCCGAATTTCCCGAGATCCACACGCAGTCCCGGGTCTTTGGTTTGATGGTGAAAAAGGCTTCCGGTAAAGTAGCCGGCGGTGAGCCCATCCGGCTTGGCGACTTCGCCGATATAGTTCACTCCTGTGATGCCTCCGCCACCGCCCATGTTTTGAACCACTACCGAAGGCTGCCCCGGGATATGTTTTCCGAGATGCTTGCCGAAGACCCGTCCTTCGATATCGGTGGGGCCGCCGGCGGCAAAGTTGATGACGATGGTTAAAGTCTTTCCCTGATAATAGGGCGCCTTTTCAGCCGCGAATCCTTGCGTCCATCCCGCAATCAAAAGAGAGCAACCGATTAGCCACGACACGGGTCGCAATTTACTCGTTCTCATTATGATTCCTTTCATTGATGAGTTGATCGAAAGACCTCTCATGAAAAGGTTCACAAACAATCGCTATCGGCTCTGTAGCTGCGTGCTACTCGTCACGCGGCGGCTACCTCTTGATCTTTCTTGGCTGCATTACTACCTCAACTGCCTTTGGATTGTCTATCTCATTTGTGCGGCGCGGTTCCGGCGAAGTCATGGATCGGCCACCATTACTTGCCTGCTTCTGAAAGTCGTATGCCTCGATTAATTCCTGCCTCCGGGTCGCTCGCGCACAACCAGAAGCCGCTTTACCCCCTTGGATATAGCGCATCCATCATCAATCTTTTGTGGTGCCCGGGAGTGCCAAGATATTGATACAACGTGTGGGCAAGCACGCTGTGCGCCATCATCGGGTGGCCGTAATCGGTTCCCGGGCCGGCCCACACCATGTGCGCGTAGTTGGTGCCGTGATAATAGCCATCGCTGGCCACTGCTTTGGCTTCGTGAACCGCGCCTCGGGCCGCCATGCCGCTATCGATGCGCCAAATCGCTTCGTAGGTGGCCCAGCGCGCCTGATCGAGATGAATTGAAATATCGACGCAATGGTCCTGCACCCGCTGGAAGCGTCCGATCGGTTGACCGAAAACGACCCGGGTGCGGGTATACTCGCAGGTCATGTCGAAAACTTCCTGTGTCGCGCCTACTTGATAGGCGGATAGGACCGGCAAAGATTTTTCCAGAGCGGCTTCCAAGGTAACCCAACTCGCGCCGCTCGATCCCAGCAGATGGCTCGGCGATACGATGACTCTATCGAAACGCACTTCGGCAACCGAGATAAAAAAGCCTACGTGAGGTGTGATCGTGATTCCGGGGCTCTTGGCGTCAACCAGCAGGAAAACGACTTTTCCTTCCTCAGTTCGGGCAGCGCAAAGAAATGACGTTGCGGCTTCGGCATCGAAGACAAAGCGTTTGGTCCCGCTCATGATGTAGCGGTCGGAAAGCTTAGTAAGGCGGGTTTCGACCGCTTCCGGTCCCCAGTAAGCCGCTTTATCCGTGATCGCCGGCACGACGATCGCTTCGCCTTTACAAAGCGGCGGCAATAAAGACTTTCTTTGTTCTTCGGTGCACGCTTCGAAAATCATCTGCGCGCTGAGAATACCGGATGTGAAAAGCGGGCCCGGCACAGGGCCGCGTCCGAGCTCTTCGAAAACCACAGCGCAGTCCATCACCGATAAGCCGACGCCGCCATGCTCTTCCGGCAGCATCATGCCAAGCCAGCCCATCTCCGCGGCTTTTTTTATCAGCTGCGGCTGAAAAGTTTGTTTGTTCTTGTACCACTGGGTCATCTGGTGCGCCGGCACTTCGGCTTTGACAAAATCCGCAGCGACCTTTTTCAACATCTCTTGATCTTCCGTTAGTGATAAATCCATCTCTAATCTCCTTGTGACCTACCTTGAACGATTGAACTGTTGAACCGTTGAACGGCTCTGCGAGTTATCCATGGTTCAAATGTTCCATGGTTCAAATGTTCAAAGTTCAACCGTTCAAAGGTTTGCTCACGTCTTACGTTCAGTCCGTCTCCGGCGCTTTTTCCGTGGTCGGCCGGCCCAGGCCGAGACGACGGGCGAAGATCAACCGATCGGTGTCGAGTGTGCCGCCGCCGTGCAACTGTCCAGGGCCGGTGCGAACCGCGTATTCAAAATCGACGACTTCGTTGACCGATAAGTTTTGCTCCAACGCGTCGGCGCCCATGATCGCTTGCAGGCGTTCACCGTTGCGCAGGCGCAGCATGCGCTGATAATAGCGCTGCTGCGGCCCGCCGTAGGGGTGTGGTTTCTTAGCGAAACGGCGCCAGTAGATCAGCTGGTTGAAGCGCCTGAGCGTATTCAACTCGATGGTCATCTCCGCGATCAGATCGCGCACTCGCGGATCTTCCATGATCGGCTTGCCGTCGATATGCGTATTGCGGCAGTATTCGACCACCCTTTCGATCAGAGGATCCGCGGCGATACGGCCATCGCCCCCATGTTCGAGCTCCATGTGGGTGCTGGCGACTTTCCAACCGTTATTCTCGCCGCCGATCAAATATTTCGCCGGCACGCGGACGTTGTCGAAGAAGACGGAGTTCTTGATCCCCATCATCATATGCATGTGCTGGATCGTGATGCCGGGAAGATTGGCCGGGATGTGCAGCCAGGCAAGGTTTTCATGGCGCTTACCGCCCGGTGTCGTGCAGACCAGGGTCCAGAGATAATCCGGCGGCAAGTGATGGCCGACCATGACTTTCTGGCCGTTAACAACATAATCATCGCCGTCGCGGATCGCCTTGGTCTGACAGAGAAATTCGCTTTTCTGTTCTTCCGTTCCCCAGCGAATTAGCACCGGCGCCACGATACGAGCCAGGGTGTAGAATACGTGTGAAAGATTGAGCCCGTACTTGAACAGCTCGGTCTCGAGCACCATCTGATGGTCGATGGTCAAGTCTGCGCCGCCGTACTTTTTAGGATAAATCGGAAACAGCCAGCCTTTGGAGCCGAGCTTCTCGGCCAGCCCGCGGCGAAACTTATATTCGTCTTGGTCCTCGCGCGTCGACCATGAGGCCGACCAGCGCAGGTGCTCGTGACCGGCAAACTGTTCGGCCATCCAGGCCGCGACTTCCTTTCTGAATTCGACTACGTGGGGTGGGTCGGCGGATACATT
>JAJONK010000574.1 GCA_021323355.1 Deltaproteobacteria bacterium | reverse complement strand
AATGAAGGCCCTGTTTACGCTTCTGGCCACTACACAGTGACGAAGCTGGGTGTTTTCACCGCAACCAAGGCGGCGGGAGCCGCACTCTTTATCAGATGAGTTCGACAAAGCACCGGACACAACATTACCACCGTGACACACATAGCCCTGCTCGCCTAAAGTGGCATATAGAGACCTGGTAAACCCCAGGGCGCTGCAAGCCTACTGAGTCCGTGTTGAAGATCTGACGTTTCAACCGTATTCACTCCCGTGGATCCTTTAGCAAAGTAACCAATCCAATAATGCCCACCGTTAGAAACGCCCCCAGCACTTGCCACGCAATTGCATACGCATTGATCGTGATCATCAGTCCCAAACCCGCGCCGGTTCTGGCTTTGCCGGCAATTTCACCGATAAGCGCGTAAGAAACTCCCTGATACCCGACCAGGCAGACGCCTGCTAAAAACAATAGAGGTAGGAGAAGATAAATCGGTGATTCCGGGGTCATCAGGCTCAGCGCGAGAATCGTGAGCGCGGACGATACGCCGATGACAACCAAAACGATTTTGCGCCGGCCGCCAAACAACCGGTCGCTGGCGACGCCCCAACCAATGCGTCCGACCATACCGCCGGCCTGTGTTAGGGCCAAAGCCTGGCTTGCCCAGTACGGGGAAAAGCCCATCGCATCTTTCAAATAGAGCGGTGTGTAGGTGATCAACGCCATTTGCCCGACCAGGTAAATGGCGGTGCCGCAGCTGACTGGAAGAAGACTCCAGATGTTGAGCGGCGCTGTCGCAGCATCCGCGGCACGCTCCGGAAAATCATGTTTGACCGAATCTCCGACCGGGTCGCGCCAGAAAAACCAGAAGATAAAGCCGAATAGAAAATTGATCATGCCCAGCGCAGCCAGTGCACCGCGCCAGCCGATGAGCAACACTAGCACAGGCGCGAGCATCGCGGTCACGACACCCCCTGCCGGTACTCCAGTCTGCTTTATGCCCATTGCCGTGGCGCGTTCATCGCGATGAAACCACGACATCACGCCTTTGGTCGATGCAGGATTAAGAAAACTATAGCCAAACCCGGCAAGAAAAAAACTGGCGAAGGCCCAAGTGAAGGAAGGCGCAAGCGCGGCCGCAAGGGTGCACAGGCCTAGAATTAGATGCCCCTGCAAGGACGTCTTGCGCACGCCGAGCCGGTCGGCGAGCCATCCTGTGCCAAAGGAAGCGCCGGTCATCGCCAGGTAAAACGCCGAGAAAAATAGACCGACTTGCGCGCGCGACAAACCCAGTTCTTCCTTGTAGAAAGGCGCTAAAGTATTGATGCCGTATTGCGCCGCCGCGCCGATCACGTGAGAAGCGCTGATCAACGCGAGAATCGCCCAGCGAAAGCGATCCCGTCTGACGAATGATTCATCCATCGACAGATCTGCCTTCAGGCCAGGCTCCGCCGGTCGAAGTGACAGCGAGAAACCCACTAACTCTGAGGCGCCAAAGCAATGCGTCTGTGGCCGATACCCGCCTAGAAACTGCACCCGATGCAGCAGGTGACGCGAAAATTATGAACCCTGAACCATGCACCATAATGAATTGGATACTATTGGTTCTATGCCCTTGCGCCACCGGACCCGTCGCTTGGTAGTAGTTGCTGATTTTTAATACGAGGATTGAGTTCAGTCGAAGACGGTCTGGGAGTAAGGCTCGACATCGATGAAAGCTTCGATGATGCTGGGACCGTCCAGTGTCAACGCCCATTGCAGCGCCTGACTGAATTCATCAGGAGTTTTAGCCGGCCGGCATGGCACACCGAAATAATGTGGCGGCGACTCCGGCGGCGGACCGAGATGAACTCCCGAGAGATGGTAGTGCTTGCGCTCCTGCTTCACTTTCATCAAGCCCAGCCAGCCGTCGTTCAGAACGATCACCGGCACTTGCAAGCGCAAGCGGCGCGCAAGCGATAGTTCGCCCGCGGTCATCTGAAAGCCGCCGTCGCCTACCACCGCAACAACTTCTCGGTCAGGGAATACCAGCTTGGCCGCATACCCCGCCGGCATGCCATAGCCCATGGAGGACCAGCCATTGGTGGCAAGCAAGGACTTCGGACAATCGGTGCGCCATTGACTGGCGATTTGATGCGTATGCGCGCCGACATCGTAGGCAAGGATGCCATCGGATGCGAGCTTCTCACGCAAAATATCCAACACGTGATGCGCGGCAAACTGGCTGCCGGCGGGACGCAGCGCGCGATCGAATGACATACGATGTTCGCGCCAATCCTCGACAGACCATATGTTGGAAACTGGCGGAGTCTTTGCCATCGCGGTAACCGCTGCATCGAAATCACAAGCCTGATTCCAGATAAATGTGATACTGCCATAATCCTCAGCCGGCTCGGTGCTAATGTGGATGACCGGAGTTTGGCCAACCCATTCCTCATAATTCATCTCGATCGGATCGTAACCCACCGCAATTATCAGGTCGGCCTGATCGGTGAAACGTTTGACCTCGGTTCGGCGCGCGCGGCCGATAACGCCCGCCCAATTCAAATGGCTCTCCGGTAAAAAGCCTTTGCCATGAAGCGTCGACACGAAAGGTATCTTTTGTCGTTCGATAAACTGCAGAAGCTTGTCGGACTTTTTATGGCGGGCGAAAGTAAGTCCGGTGACCACCAGCGGCCGCTGCGATTTATGGAGAGCTTGCGAAAGCGCTTGAGCAATCGATTCGGAACAATCCGCAAGGAGTTTCGTCTCAATCGCTTGATTCCACTCCTCGGCTCCACTCGCTAGAGCCACGTCCTCTGGCAAATCCAGATGAACCGGTCCCGGCGGTTCGTCCCCGGCAATCGCCAAGGC
>JAJONK010000072.1 GCA_021323355.1 Deltaproteobacteria bacterium | reverse complement strand
CCCAGCCACTGGAGACAGAAACAGAGTCGGAATTGCTTGAACTCCACGGATTAAGCCGAGCTGCAGCGCCGAGTCGGTCAGCTCATAAATCAGCCACCCCCGCGACACCTGGTCCATCCAGAAAGCGACCGAGCTAAAGGAGTGGCCGAGCCAAAGCAGCCGGAAATCACGATAAGCGAGCGCCTCGACGGCGCGGATTTTCGAGAACTTATGCCAGATACCTGGCGACGCTGTCATGCTAGGATCGCCAGCGTCATCAGCTATCGCGTCCTTGCCGTCTTCTTCTGCAGTCGGTGGACTCATCGTAAACTCGTTCAAGCTCACGTTGAAAAGTTCAATGGTCACCGGACCGGCTGAAGATTGGCTAGGTAACGAATCACCGGATTCGTGCTACCGATGCCCTCAAGCGGCGGGTAGATGAACTTCTCGATAAACCGGCTAACAATCACCGGCGGAATTGCGACGGAAACGGTGAATTAGAGCCCTTACCCTATGTTGGGTGCGGGACAGATCTAGAACTTTGAACTTCGAATCTTGAAGGTGAATGTTTATCGTTGCGCAGATTCCATCCCTACTTTCCATAGATAGAGGGTGTGATGTCTTTCGATTCCGGGGTCCTTGGTCGGTTCCAATTGTACGACGGCTGTGGGCGTCCAATCATCGATGTCGTAATCATGAGCGACGATGCGCGATCCCGGTTTTAACTTCTGCAGCTTAGGTTTGATCGCATTATTGAACCATTTGAACATGTACAGCGTCACGACGGTGGCTTTGGAAATATCGGTCTGAGTACCGTCCTCGGCACGAAACTCAACTAGGTGGCTCACTCCTTCTTCCTTGGCCTTTTGTCTGGCCTCGGCCACCCGTTGCGGGTCTAGATCGATACCGACGCCGCGTGTGCCGTATTTCTTTGCCGCCTGGATCAAAATACGGCCATCCCCGCTGCCGAGATCATAAAGAAAATCGTCTTTCCGAACCTCCGCCAGCTCAAGCATTCGCTCCACTACCGGCATGGTGCTCGGTACAAAAGGAATCGGGTCCTGGGACCAGGCCAGCGAAATGCTCAAGACCAACAACAGCGCTGAAAGTGAGCCGATTATACGAACCTTCATGTGGGGTTTACCTCGCAATCTAGAATGAGTTTCGAAAAGGCACATCACTTCAAATTATGAGGGATGGGTTCTAATTGCAACTAGTCTGCCCCTGCTTCAGCGCCGGCATCCATTAATGGAATGCTTATGACGCGGCTTGGCGCTTGACAACACCGATCCTGCTTGTTTGGTTTAGCACAGACCAACTTCTTTGATGAGGCATCGTTATGAACATTCCGACTGTTTGGACACATCTCAGTGTCAATCTCTTACTGCAGGCGTTTGACGGAATTCTAACCTATCGGGTTTTGTTGCTCGGCATACCCGAGGCGAACCCTCTGGTGAGCGCATCCATCTATCACTGGGGAGAATTCTGGGGCTTACTTTTATGGAAGGCGCTCGCGTGCGTTTTGCTGTTGTTCATTTTTAGATTTCGGCACCAGCGCCAGAACCTCACGATTCAGGCCTACAGAATAACCGGCGGGGTGTATGGCTGGTTCGGTATTTTGTCGTTATGTGAGTTACTGATAGATCTCGACGCCTGATTGGATCTAGCAGCTTAGCGATTACGCAATCGGTCGAAACGTCCTGAGCTCCACGGGAGGGGCGTGACTTAGAGTTATCGCTACCCGTCCCCTTGCTCAATTTTCGAAATGAAAACGTCGGCCGTTTCCACTATCGGGCGCCGGCACGTTTTGCGCGCAAGAAGGCCGCCACGGCTAATCCCGCTCCCACCAGTGCTGACCCGGTCAGTACAGGGTGTAACGAAGCCCGGGTATAAAGACTGCTCTCAGCCACGTGTCCGACATAGCCGCCCCGCTCCTTAAGCTCGCCCGAGGAGCTGTACAATCCGTTCACTTGCCTCGCTCCCGCCGGCCGATTGCTTTGCTGTTGCTTGATCATGGTTCTTTCCATAATTTTATCGGCCATGCGCGGAGCGAAACGGCCCAATAGAGAGATGCCTTTACCGCCGGCGCCGACGAACACGTCGCGTTCGGGAGTCTCGGCGCAGTGCAGAATGGCGCGGGCAACCGTCTCAGGGGCATACAGCGGCGGCGGATTTTTAGGCTCCACCGGCATATAGTTTTTAGCATGCTCGGTATAGGGCGTATCGATAGCGCCCGGTTTTATCAAGCTTACGGAGATTGGCGCACCTTCGCTTTCAAGCTCCATGCGTAACGCATCGGTAAACCCTTTAACCGCATGCTTCGAGGCGCTGTAAATCCCCTGCATCGGGATCGCTCGGTCCGATAAGGTGCTACCGATGTTGATGATCGCTCCGCCGCGCTCTTTTAACTGTCGCGCTGCTTCCAATGAGCCATAGACCAGCCCCCAGAAATTGGTTTCGAAAACACGCCGCATATCTTCGATGGAAACTTCCGACAGCTTGCCATAGATCGAGACGCCGGCGTTGTTAACCCACGTATCGAACCCGCCAAATTGTTCCTGAGCTGCTTGCGCCAGCCGGCGGACATCTTCCGCATCGCCGACATCGGCTCGGACCGCTATGGCTTGGCCGCCATTCGCCTTGATCTCTCCCGTCAACTCTCGTAACTCTTCTTCGCTGCGTGCCGACAGAACCAGGCGCGCGCTGCGCTTGGCCGCCATGCGCGCTGTAACCAAACCAATCCCGGACGACGCACCAGTAATCACCATGATCTGCTCGTTCAATTTTTTAAGTGAGACTGCCATGTTTTACTCCTTTCTTCTGAGCAGTCACCGCTCAGACAACAGCGCAACCACTCCTAATAGGAATGCCGCTAGGGTCTTCAAACGCTGTGCCAGGAACAAAACATTGCAACGGCTGGATTCCGGCTTTGTCTCAGGTTTGGTTTTGTCGCATAGGCAAAAAGCGTGTCGCTTGTCTGCAACGGAGGCAACGGAACTGATGAACTGGCGTAAGCCCGGATGCGCAAGCTAAGTGGCAGACGAGGTATGATTAGAAATCAGCGGATCGGCGGCCGCTCCGATTTCCAGCTGCCGATAAATCGGCGGCGCAACTTGAAGAGGCGGCCACGGGCCGTTGCGCGCTTCGAAAACAATAACCCCGCGGCGTCTTCAAACATCGAGTAAGCCACCGGCGTAACCAGTAAGGTTAATAGCAGGCAAAGCGACTGTCCGCCGATGACCACGACAGCCACAGCGCGGCGCTCCTCAGCGCCCGGGCCCGACCCTAGGGCGAGCGGCAACATGCCGGCCACCAGTGCCAGTGTGGTCATCAGGATCGGCCGCAACCGGTCGCGGTTGGCGCGCAAGATGGCGGGCAACCGCTCCGTTCCCTCCTCGCGCAGCCGATTCATGTGGTCGATTTGCAGGATCGCGTTCTTCTTGACCACGCCGAAGAGCACCAGTATGCCAAGCGCGGAATAGAGATTGAGGGTATTACCGGTCAGCCACAATGAGAGTAACGCAAACGGCACGGACAGTGGCAGTGATAAAAGAATTGTCAGCGGGTGAATCGTGCTTTCATACTGCGATGCCAGAATCATGTACATGAAAATGAAGGAAAGCAAAAAAGCCCATAAAAACTGATTAAAGGTGCGCTGCAACTCGCGGCCGCGACCCGATACGCTAGTGGTGTACTCGGCGGGCAGATTCATCTCGCGCACCGCTCCATTCAGCGCCTCGATGCGATCGGCAAGGGCATAACCGGGAGCGATCCCGGCGCGCAGACTTACCTGTCGCTGGCGGTCCAGGCGATCGATACGCGACGCGCTCTGAGCCGGCTCCACCTGCACGAGATTATCGAGCCGCACCAGCCCGGCGCCAGCGCGCGGAACATAGAGGCGGGATATCACCCCGATGTCCTCGCGGTCGTGCGGTGACAAACGCAGTTGCACGTCGTATTCCTCATTGACCGCCGGATCGATGAACCGCGATACTTCCTCGTCGCCGCCAACCATCAAGCGCAGCGCCGACGCGATATGCTCGGTATCGACGTTGAGATCCGCGGCGCGTTTGCGATCGATCATCACGCGTAATTCGGGGTTGTCGAGCTTAAGCGTGGTATCGGCGTCGATGATACCTAAATCCTTGGAGCGGATATGCAAACGCTCGGCATAATCGGCCAGCGCCTTGAGATCCGGGCCGCGCAACACGAAGTCGATCTCCCAATTACCGCCGCCGATGTTAAACGACGGCAGGTTGCGCACGGAGGTGCGTAGATCAGAGAATCTGCTCAAGCGGGCGCGAATCTGCTGCATGATGTCGCGCTGCGAAACGTTGCTGAACGCCGCCCAGGGTCTGCCGTTGAGCGTCTCGCGCCAGAGCCGGCCAAACGAGAAAATCCTATCTTCGTGCGGCGCGATGCGCACGTAGCATCCGCCCGAGCCGACGCCGCTGATGAAACCGCCGCCGGCATCGCAAAGCATCAGGCGGACTAACGGAACTGCCCGCAGCTCTGTTTCGACGGCGCGCATGATCTCATCCATTGCCGCCAGACTGGTCCCTTGAGGGGCGGTTATGTTGACATCGAACTCGGCTTCGTCCACGTCACTGGGGATGTACTCCTGCCGAACCATCGTATAGAGCGGAATCGAAGAGAGCACGACCAACCCGGCAAATAGCATTACCGCAACGCGGTGCGCCAAAGACCACTGGAGCATACTTTGATAGTGGCGATCGATCCAGCCGTAAAAACCGCGCCGCGACCGCGCGTGATTGCCCTCCCCTTCCGTGTTTGCGTCTTGAGTATCGCTGATCATACGCGCGCTCATCATCGGCGTAAGCGTAAAAGACACCAGCAAACTGACCAGGACCGCCACTGAGGCGGTCAGACCAAATTGATAGAGGAATCTTCCCGAGATGCTGGACATGAATGAGACCGGAACGAAAATAATCACCAGGCTGAAGGTCGTTGCCATGACCGCCAAACCGATTTCAGCGGTGGCGGCGCGCGCCGCCTCGAACGGCTTCATCTTCTTTTCCTCGACGAAACGGAAGATGTTTTCCAGCACGACGATAGCATCGTCGATGACAATGCCGACCATCAGCACCAGCGCCAGCATGGTGACGCTGTTGAGCGTAAAGTCGAGCGCCCACATCATGCCAAAGGCTGAAATGACCGAACTCGGAATCGCCACGGAGGCAATGATCGTGGAACGCCAACTGCGCATAAAAGCCAGCACCACCAGACAGGCAAATAGGCTGCCTAAGATCAGATGGAAAGTGATCTCGTGCAGAGCGGCATAAATGTAACGGGACTGGTCCCGGATAATTTCAGTCCTGACATCGCCCGGGAGTTGCCGGCTGACGCGGGCCAAATTTTCTTTCACCGACTCGATCACGGCAATGGTGTTGGCGCCCGACTGTCGTCTTACCTGGAGTTGTACCGTCGGCACGCCGTTGAGCCGCGCCAGCGATCGCTGTTCTTTGGTGCCGTCTTCCGCCGAACCGATGTCGCGGATGCGAATCGGGACGCCGTTCACTGTCGAGACCACCAGATCATTGAAAGCTTCCGGAACAACAATCCGCCCCATCGTGCGAAGCACCTGTTCTCGCGGGCCGGCGGTCACATTGCCGCCCGGTATGTCGGCGTTCTGCCGCTGGATCGCGTCCCTAACCGCGGTGATGGGTATTTGATAGGCGGCTAAACGGTCGGCATCTATCCAAATGTTGATGGCACGTTCCAAGCCGCCGACGATACGAACCTCGCCTACACCCGCAGAGCGCTCGATCTGCACCTTGACGATTTTATCGGCAATCTCGGTCAATTCGCGCAACGATCGGTCGCCTGAGAGAGCGAGGGTAAGAATCGGCGAATCTTCGTTGTTGAATTTTGAAATGACAGGAGGATCGACTTCGCGCGGCAAACGGTTGAGCACCGTGGCGACCCGGTCACGGACATCCTGAGCCGCGACATCGATGTCCCGGTCCAAATTGAACGTCGCGATCACGAACGAGGTTCCCCGCCCCGATATGGAACGCAGCTCGTCGATTCCTTCGACGGTATTGACGACTTCTTCGATGGGCTGTGAGATTACGGTCTCGACCTCTTCAGGGGAAGCGCCGGGCAAGGTAGTGCGCACCGAAACGTTGGGCAAGTCTACGGACGGGAAACGATCGACACCCAATCGGAAATAGCTCGCCGCGCCGACGACCACGAGCGCCAAAACGATCATCGAGGCAAACACCGGACGGCGGATCGATACTTCCGCGAGCTTCTGCATCAGTTCACTACGTTGACGGGCTGCCCGGCAACCAGATTTCCCGGATCGACAATGACTTGATAGCCGGCGGCAACACCTTCGATAATCTCGATCTGCTCACCGATACGACGTCCGGTGCGCACCCGCTTTTCTACCGCTTGCCCTTCTTCCACGCTCAAAACCTTATCGATCCCCGCAAAAGTGATGATCGCATCGCGTGGCACGGTAACAATCTGCTCGCCGGCTTCGACGATAATGTCGGCCTTGGCAAATGATCCGGGACGCAGTCCGGCGTCTCTGTTCGGCACTTCAGCTTCGATCAGTAATGTTCGGTTGTTCTCGCTGATCGCCGGAGATAACCGGACGACCCGACCGGAATAGCGACGGCTATCGCCTTCGACCGTCAGCTCTACCGCCTGGCCGACGCGCACGGATCCGGCCTGTCGCTCGGGCACCGCCAGCCGCAAGCGCAACGGATCCATGCGCACCAGCGTGACCACCGGTGCGCCGGCAATCAAATATTGGCCCACCGAGGCTTGACGTTCGCTAACAGCACCGTCCATGGGCGAAACGATGATCGTGTCATCGAGTTGCTGGCGCGCGATCTCGAGCTCTGAACGCCGTTGAAATAGTAGTCCCTGGCGAATTCTGGCTTCTTCAAGAGCATTCTGGTACTGGCCTTCGGCAATCGCCAGTTGCGCCACCGCAGCATCCAGCTCGGCGCGCGCGATGTAATTATTTTCCCACAATTTTGTCATGCGATCGTGTGTCAAACGAGCTTCTTTGAGGCCGGCTGCCGCTTGACGCACCGCCGATGTTTGCTCGGGTTCGATCTTATCGCTGGTCCCTTCGGCCGGGAGCCCGAGACGAACTCGGGCTTGCTGGAGAGCAGCCTCGGCTTGATCCACGCGCAGCCGGTAATCGCTGGGGTCGATGCGCGCAATCGCCTGGCCTTTGCGCACGCGGCTGCCGAGATCGACCGAGATCTCACCGAGCCGGCCGACGACTTTGGTGCCTAGGACAACTTGATCTTCGGCCGCCAGCGTTCCGGTGGCGCTCACTGTGCGGGCTACTTTGGCCTCCACCGCTGTAGCGATTTTTACCTGGCGCGGCGGCGGCGAGTTTTCGATCACGGCAGTGGCTGATTGATCGCCGTCACACGCCGCTAGCGCGAACGGCAACAGCAGAGCCACAGGTAGCAATCGGCCCCAGCCCTTCCCAGTTGATCCGAGCCAAGTCATCGGTCGATCTTCCTAACGCGCTTGATCCGCGCTCGGTTGGTCTTTGCAAGTTGCAGAGTGCGGCGGCTCTTTGCGCCCGACCCGCGGCTATTTCCTTGGGCAAAATGCTGCAAAGCGCCCTGAGAAAACCGTGTAATATGATGCGCCAGTTGGGCGATGTCTTGGGAGCCGTATTCCTGTTGCGGATAAAGGCGGCTCAGCACCGAGCGAGCGTGATGGTAGTAAACACACTGGCTCAAAATACTCAGCGTGCATAGGCGCACGGCATCCTCGGTCGCCCTCGAGCCCAGCAGCTCGCGGACAATGGCAGCCAACTCCTGATGGACCGGCAGAGCAACGTCGGTGACCAGAGTATCCAAAGCACGGGTGGGCTCAATCATTTCCCGGGCCATAATCTTGGTATGCCAACCCGGCCGTCCTTCATCGAAAACCCGATTCAATAAGGATTCGATGTAAGCCGCCAGCCTCTGTTGCGCGGTTGCTCCAGGAGGAAGACCCCTGTTGGCAGGGAACTTCTCGGCATGGGCATCCGGGACCGAGCGCAGCACCGCCATGTAGAGTGCTTCTTTGTCGCCGAAGTGGTAGTTCACCGCGGCGATGTTGGCGCCGGCCTTCTCGCATATCTGTCGCACCGTAGCAGCGCGATAACCGACTTCGGCAAAAATCTCGCCCGCCGCTTCGAGCAAACGACTCTCGGTGGCTGAAGACAACTCGGTGGAATGTTTTTCTTGGTGATTAAACATACGTTTGAATCAAGCGTATCAAACGACCGTTGGGCGCACAAGCAGCAGGGCTGGGAGCAATGCGCTCGCGCGCCGGCATTTGCTTCAAAGTGCGCCGGATGCTAGACGAAAACCATCGCATTCAGGAGGATGATTATGGCAAAACTAAGACATCTGGCATTGTTGACCCATCAACCGGAAAAGCTCGCCGAGTTTTATAAAAAAGTCTTCGAGCTCGAGGAAGTTTTCCGCACCAAGAATGGCTCAGTGCACCTGTCCGATGGCGAAGTGAATCTGGCGATTTTGAACGCCAATGATCCCAAGGATCCGGACGATCTGAAACATATGGGCATGTACCACTTCGGCTTTCATGTCGACGATCAGGAGACCGTGGCCAAGAGAATTCAAGAGATCTATCCGCAAGGAGCGCCGAAGAAGCGGCCCAGCGGCACCAGCTACGCTGAAACACGAGGGGCGGATCCCGACGGCAATATCTTCGACATCTCGACCTGGGGATGGAGCGGAAAGCCGCTGCCGAAAGACAAAGGCGGACCCGAACAACAGTAACCATGGAGTTAAACATCAGATGACGAAGTTCTTGCTCAATCTATTGCTGACACTCGCCGCGCTTTCGATTCAGTCGATCAGCGACGCCGCTACCGTTGCCGAGGTCTTGAAGAGAATACAGCCTCTTCAACCAGCGCAGAGAAAAACTGCGTTGGAGGAAGGCGCGAAAAAAGAAGGTCAGGTCGTTATCTACACGTCGGTGAGCTTATCGGATTATCCCAAGATCCTGGCGGCTTTTGAACAAGCGCATCCGTATATCAAAACTCACGCGTTCCGTTCGACGCCCTCGGGTGTATTCCGCAGAGTCGATACCGAGGCCAAGACCGGCCGTTTCGCCGTGGATCTGGTCGGCTCGGCGCCGATAGAAGTTTGGCAGTTAAAGGAGCGGCAACTCTCAACTCCCTATGCTTCTCCAGAACGAGGCAGTCTATTCAAAGGCGCATTTGACGCCGACAGCTACTGGACTGCGTTCGATATCACCCCGATCGTGCT
>JAJONK010000573.1 GCA_021323355.1 Deltaproteobacteria bacterium | reverse complement strand
CATGTCAGTTGGTACGAAGCGGAAGCGTTTTGCGCTTGGGCCGGACGGCGTTTACCGAGCGAAGCAGAATGGGAAACTGCCGCATCGGCAGAACCAGCTCCCGACGGTTGCAGCTTGAGCAACAAACGGCGTCGTTTCCCCTGGGGAGATACGCCACCGACTAGTGCCGAGGCAAACCTTGACTGGCAGAACGGAATCGTTGAAATCAGCGCCCATGGAGCAGGCGACAGCGCGTTTGGTTGTCGTCAGATGATCGGCAATATCTGGGAGTGGACCGCTGACAACTTCATGCCCTATCCAGGATTTATTGCGGATCCTTATAAGGAATACTCGAAGCCGTGGTTCGGCACCCATAAGGTCCTGCGCGGCGGCTGCTGGGCGACCTCTTCGCGGCTCATTCGCAACACCTGGAGAAACTTCTACACGCCGGATCGTCGCGATGTTTTCTCCGGCTTTCGAACATGCGCAAAGTGATGCTCCAACGTGAAAATCCAGCTCGTCACTCCGGCGCCGTTGCGCTTTAACAACGGCAACAAGATTACCGCCCTGCGGTGGGCGAAAATCCTTAGAACCCTTGGACACCGCGTAACGGTTTTGCAGCATTATGACGATAAGCCCTGCGATGCGCTGATTGCACTTCATGCGAGACGGAGCTATCAGTCGATCCGCCGTTTTCGCGAACTTCATCCCGAATTACCCTTGATCGTCGTCCTAACCGGGACGGACCTCTATCGCGATATCCGCAGCCACCGCAGTGCTCAACGGTCGCTCACACTGGCGACGCGAATTGTCGCGCTGCAGAAGATGGCATTGTCGGAATTATCCGAATCCTTGCATCCAAAAACTCGGGTGATCTATCAGTCCGCCGAGCGCTGTTTGAGCCGTAATTCAAAAAATCGAGGAGATGAATTCAAAGTCTCAGTTATCGGTCACCTGAGAAACGAGAAGGACCCGCTGCGAACCGCATTGGCGACCCGCAGTTTGCCGAAGCACTCGCGGATCGAGGTACAGCATATCGGCCGGGCGTTGGATAAAGACCTCGAGCGCCGGGCGCGAGCCGAAATGGCGAGAAACCCACGCTATCGGTGGATCGGAGAGTTGGCGCATAAAAGGACCCGGCAGATTCTAGCGCAAAGCGATGTAACGGTTATCACCTCGCGCATGGAAGGAAGCTCGAATGTGTTATCCGAAGCGCTCGCCTGCGCCGTGCCGGTTATCGCTTCGAGAATACCGGGATTGATGGGAACCCTAGGGACCGATTACCCGGGCTACTTTGCCACGGGCGACACGCTTTCACTGAGAGAAATTCTATTCCGAGCCGAAAGCGATCGGGCGTTTTACCGCTCATTGCAATCAGTTTGCAAGAGCTTATCGCCTCTGGTGGCGCCCAAGCGAGAGGTGGCTGCTTGGAAACAACTTCTACAAGAGCTGCAATTTTAAAGCTATCAAGATTGAGAAGGCTCCTCGCGTATCCAGGGTTTCACCCAGGGCAAGAGCAGATAAGCGGGCATAGATAACAAAAAAGTTAAGGCGAAATAGTTGCCATAGCCATAATGCTCTGCGCCGAGCCCGCTAATCCCGCCGATCAAGCGTCCGGTCAGCGAGAAGATCGAAGAAAGAAAGGCATACTGCACGGTTGCATGCTCTTTTTGACAAATGTTCATGAGAAAGGCCAGGAATGCCGCCGTTCCCAGGCCGCCGCTAAACGACTCGAACATCGATGCGCTATAGAGGCCATACCTTCCAAGACTTAACCATTCGACGGCCGAATAACCCAGATTGGAAAACGCCTGCAGTAAACCCAATAGCCATACTGCATGGAAGATTCCGTAACGCGTGATAAACGCGCCTCCGGCTAATGCTCCAGCTATGCTGAGAACGATGCCAAAGCTGGTGGGAAACAGTCCGATTTGAAACATGAGATCTTCCTGCAGCGGCCAAATCGATTTACCGTAATCCACCCAGAACGGTTTGACCATGGGGCCGATGGCAAACTCGCCCAGCTTATACGTCAACACGAAAGCCACAAGAGGAATTACCCGCCAAGTCCCGGCCCATCCGATAAAGCCTTGCCACCAGTGCTGGCGCGCTTCCTCGGGCAGATGAAGCCGCGGAATTAGGAGCGCACACAATCCCAGAGCAATGAATAGCGCTCCCGCCAGGTTGAATAAAAGGCTCCAGCGCAGCACTGCTGCGAGAAATACCAGACCACCACCGACGAATACCAAAGCCACTCGGTAAGCGGAAGCGCGCACGCCGTTGGCGGGCCCCTCCTCCTCCCGAGCAATCAGCCCGACTGAATAAGAATCAATGGCAACGTCTTGCGTCGCCGACAAGGTCGTAAAAGCGAGTACCAGAACGAGAACGAGCAAGCCGACACCAGCGACGTCTACCCACGGCAGCGCTAACAACACCGCTGCGATGCCGAGCATACAACCCAGTACCCACATGCGGCGATCGCCGTGTCGATGCACTAGCGGCGACCAGATTACTTTTAAAGAATACGGCAGTTCCAGCAGCCGCAA
>JAJONK010000572.1 GCA_021323355.1 Deltaproteobacteria bacterium | reverse complement strand
CTTTCCAGGAACGGATTTGAGTCCGTCGCCAAAGTTCGAATTAACGGCGCAAGCTTGCGGCGCATACGCCGAGCGTGTCGAAGAACCGGAAGCGCTCCCCAGCGCGCGCCTGCGCGCGTTGAAAGTCGTAAGGGAAGAAAAGCGCCAGGCGATGCTCAACGTTATTTGCAAAGACCCTTTAAGATAAATCCCTCCAACAAATATACTTTAATACGCCACCGCTCTGTCTCATTTCCAAGACAGTTCGAGGCAACCGCTGAGTAGCACCCGTTTTACTATCCCTAACACTAGATAAATTAACAATCTGGCTGTGCCAATCTTGGTCGGCCGAGGGCAAAGAGCGATGTCATATCAAGGTAGTCGATTGGGCGTCCATGCGTCTGCCTTGTAGGTTATTCAGTACAGGCCTCGCCGGTTCCTGATTGGACTGCCGTCGGAAATAACTTAAATATTGATAACTTAGGAGACTTTTTTCGCTAACCGGCACGGCTCTTGCCTTATCCTTCGTTCAAGATGAGTAAAAATCCAATCACGAAAATGATCGCTATGGAATCGCTCACACACCTGGAGGGAAGAGATATGGCTTCGTCGGAAGAATTCAACGACGCGTATTCTTGTCGAAACCAGCCTTCATTTGGGATGGTCTTTTTATCAACGACGCGTATTCTTGTCGAAACCAGCCTTCATTTGGGATGGTCTTTTTACTGGCTTCCTCACTGATTCAGGGTGGGAGTGTTTTGCCGGGATCTCTGGTAGGTGTAAAGCCGCAATCGGCGGAAGCGGCGACCCTAGAGGATGCAGCTGTGCCTGCTAAAAATAAGCGGGCTCAAGGAAAAGCGGTACGTCAAGCAAATAATCGTGAGACTTCGAAGAAAAAAGTAATACGGGGCCAGGCGTCATGGTATGGGCCCGGATTTCACGGGAAGAAAACCGCTAGCGGAGAAATTTTTGACCAGGGTAAGCTAACGGCAGCACATAAGACACTTCCCCTAGGTACAAAAGCAAAAGTCACAAATCTGGAGAATGGCAACACTGTGGAAGTAGAGATAAACGATCGCGGACCTTATGTCGGCGATCGGGTCATCGATCTCTCCCGTGCGGCGGCTAACGCCTTGGGCTTTGTCGAGTCAGGTTTAACACTGGTTCGGATTGAACCGTTGTATCAGGAAGCTGGCACGGAAGAGGCGGGCTGATATCCAACGTTGTTTGCTCGAGAAGTCGTGGTGTGCGGTTGAGGAAACCCAAGGGAAAAGGAGAACATTATGCTTAGCTGGAGTATCACATTTCTAGTCATCGGTCTGATCGCTGGCCTTCTAGGTCTTTCGGGCATTGCGGGCGCGGCAACTCAGATAGCCTGGGTTCTGTTCGTCATATTCTTGGTTCTGTTTTTAGTAAGCTTAGTCATGGGCAGGCGTTCGCCGCCAGTCTAACTTTAAATTATGAGTGACTTGAAGCAGTGGTCCGGCGGCTATGGGTTTAGCCGCTGGACTCGCTTCAGCCCTGAGGTGCGGCACAGCTCATAATCGTTCCGTATGTCCGCTGCTGCAGCCGACACTGCCTCTTCGATCTACATTCTTCTTACTTTGCCACAGGGGTAAGATGAAACTCCGTCCGATCTCTAGGCTAAGTAAGGTCGGCTCGCGCCCCGTAATCTCAGTTGAGGTCGATTACGGCTTTTACCACCTGGTAACTCGCCATCGCTTGGAGCGCGTCGTTTACGTGTTCGAGATCGTAGCGCGCCGTAATCATCGCCTCGAACGGAAATCGATCCCTGCGCGACGCCAAAAAATCAATGGCTTGCAACCAGTGACGCGGTTCAGCGGATCTGACGGTCACTAGCGTCATTTCTTGCGGCAGGCGCTCTACCGCGATATTGGCTTTGCCGCCGGCGCCGATATTCAAGTAACGCCCGCCGCCGCGAAGCAACGTGAGTCCTTCGGGCACCGCCATATTGTTGGCGACCTGGATCACCACATCACCACCACGGCCGTCGGTATGATCGTGCACCCATTGGCGGCGGTCTTCGGCGTCGGTGACCTCCTCCAAATTCAATACCGCATCCGCGCCCATGCGACGGGTGACTTCCAGACGAGCCGCGGGCGCGCCAATGACTAATACTTTTTTGGCGCCATGATCTTTGGCAACTGCGGTAGCAAAATTGCCTAACGGTCCGCTGCCTTGAATCACCACCGTCTCGTTGCCCTTAATTGCGCCCAACCGGTCAAAGCCATGCATCACGGTGCGATACGCACAGGCGGAAGCCGCCGCCGAAGCGGATGAGACCTCTTCAGGCACTTTGATAATTAGACAAGGAGGCGGCACATACATATATTCGGCGCAGCTACCCAGCAGATAGGGATACTGATCGCTGCGGTTATGCCCCCAGGAGGCGCGCCCTGGACAGATGCAAGGCTGCAATGCGACGCTGCAGTAGTAGCAGCTCCCGCAAGCGACATAGCTCCAGACGATGCGATCGCCGCGCTTCACCGGTTGACCTAAAATATCGGTTCGTTCTCCGTTGATTTCTTCGATGTAACCGCAGGGTTCATGGCCGGTGATAATCGGCAAGCTGTCCCCGTCTCCCAGCGGTCCATGCCAGCGGTGTACGTCCGTGCCGCACAAAGTAGAGGCGTCGATTTTGACCAGCAGCGCTCCGGGTTCAAGGTCAGGGATCGGCACTCGCTCAATCGTCAGTGGTTGATTATGCGCGGTGATAACGGCAGCGCGACAGTCGTTCATGAATATTAAACCTCCAGCCCTGCGAGGACAGTTGACTGATTACAGAAGAAAGTCCCTGCGATACAGCTATAGAATCCGCCGGTATTTAGCGCCGACTCGGAATAGCTTCGCTATGTTATTCACGGAACTTCAGGGGTCTCGCTTCACTAATCTTCATCTATAGCGGGAGCCTGTAGAAGCTTTCTGCGTTCTTATACAGCATTGCGGCTTTGTCTTCCGCAGTGATTTCGTCACTCTCCATCAGCTCGCCCAGATCATGCTTGCAGCTTTCGTTGGTGACCTCATGGGGAAAATCAGAAGAGTAGAGGAATGGCGAATTGCCGACGATCTTGATGGCAAAAGGAAGAGTCAGTTCCTCGGTTTCGATGCCGAGGAAAAAGCGCCCTTCCTGGATTTGTTTTTTAATGTATTTGCCAGGATCGTCTTCTTCTCGTATGCCGAATTC
>JAJONK010000071.1 GCA_021323355.1 Deltaproteobacteria bacterium | reverse complement strand
ACGATAGAGAGTTCGCAAGATTTTAGCACTGATACGGCGCAGAAATACGCGCTCTGTCCAGTTCGGAAATCTACCGCCGACGCGCTGAGCGCAGCGCAGATTCTGCTCGTTGTACTCTGTGTCTTTCCGTGAGAAACATCAGTCGGCTCAGGGCAGAGATAAAGTTCCTATTTGGATCGGATCTCTTTGACCATAGAGAAGTCGGCGACCTCGCTAAGAGCGACCTTTGACGAAAGCAGCTGGGCGCGCGTTGCCACAACATCCCAAAAGTTCTTGTCGCTGCGGGGCGCTCCATCACTGTAAGCAAACGTGACGTCTTTCAGCGCTGCAATTCCTTCCTGAGCTGGCATCCTCAGCCATTGTTGAATGCTCGCTCCTACCGCTTGCTCATTACCGGGCTGCAGAATGAAGCGGCTTCCGCGCACTAAAGCCCGCAGCATCCGCCTAACTTGGTTCGGGTTTTCTTTTATCGTGCGCCTATGAGTCGAAAGTCCTGCCAAAGGCGCGCTATAGATATCGCCGGCACGGAAAAGAACGTTAAGCCCGGCGTCGCGAGCTTTTTGCGGCCAAGGAGGAACTAGGAATGTAGCGTCTGCGACACCCTGCTCCACCATCGCAAACAGCGCCGGCGAATCAGGTGCCGCGATCCATTTGACATCTTTGAGGGGATCAAAACCGAAGTGACGGAGCACCGCTTGGAAAACCAAGCCGGTGGACCCGCTCAGATCCACGGTGTTGAGCACAAAGGTTTTGCCGCGAAGGTCCGCGCCCGACTTGACGGCGGGCCGGGTCACCAAATAATGGAGCGAACGGTCGACGAAGACGGCCAACATCTGCATCGGTACCCCTCTGAGAGCGCTGTCTATGGGAGGAAGAAAGCTCATCGTGTAGTCGATATGGCCGTTTGCCAGCGCCGGTATGAGGGCGGCCGTCCGCATTTGGATGAATTTTACGTCGAGTCCCTCTTGGCGGAAAAAACCCTGATCTACTGCTACCCTGCCGGGAAGAAACGTCAACGTGGAAGCCGTGTAACTCAGAGTTACCTCCTCGGCCGTAGACAGAGCCGGGCTTGAGACTGAATAGAACAGAATCAACAGTAAAAAGCCGCAGGTAATATGTTTCAAATTGTTCCTTTCTTTGATCTACCGACCGGGTAAACACTAATAATAGGATCTGTGATCTTATCTATTCCCAATTTTTGAATAATTCAAAAAAGAATTAAGACAACCGGGCCGGAGTTCGAATCCGTCAATGCGCAGGTTGAACACGATCTAGTTCTGAAGCACAAACACAAATGAAACGCTTCAAACCGAGAACGATTCGACTGATTGGACGACTCCATGCATGGTTGTGGCGATTAACCCGCGGCAGGTTCGTCGATGCGGTTGGAGTGGCGCCGTTTCTTTTGCTGACCACCATGGGTCGTAAAACCGGGCGATTACGAACGACGCCGGTGCTCTATCTCGAAGACGGCCGCGATCTCGTTGTGGTCGCTTCCTTCGGCGGAAATGACATGCATCCCGCTTGGTATCTCAATCTCAAACAGTATTCGGAAGCTGAAGTCGTGATCAGAGGCGAGCGGCAGCCGGTGACCTCGCGCGAGATCACGAGCGAAGAGAAAAAACTCATCTGGCCGCGATTGGTGAAGTCTTACCCGCAGTTTGACATCTATCAGCAACGCACGAGCCGCCAAATCCCGCTGATGAGGTTAACGGCGAAGATTGAATCGGCTAATTGAAATACTGGCTACGCCCTCAACCGGACGGCGAGAGACGCCGTGCAGCGCGTGCCTGGGACACACGCTGCACAGCCGTTGGACAGGGTTTAATACAGGCTGGCGGTGGTGATCAGTACACCAGTGAGCTGCCGCTTCAGTCTCTATCAGCGGCGATCGCGATGATCGTCGTCGCGAGCCAATTGGCTGCACAGCCGCTTCGCAATGAAATTGTCTGGGTCGCTCGGCAAGACATTGCTCGCGGCGGCTTGCGCAATCAGGCGATCGGCGTCCTCTTGGAGTAGGAGTCTCTTGTGGACCTCCTTTTTCGCGGCGTGCCGCACCACGCAGTCGTATCCCTCCTGGCTTCCGTAGCGCTCCTCGATCGAGCGGCGCGGATCGCCGCTCGCTATGCGCTCGGCCTTGGTCAAGGCAAACGGAATGTAGCCGGCGGCCAGACCGCCAACGTTGCCCCGCTGAGGCCCGCTCGAGAACGGGTTCCAGCTCGTGTAGGTTCCCAGAGGCGCTTGCAGGAGCACGGATTTCACGCCTGCGATCTCGTTGCCGTCCTCGTCCACCTTGGCGGCGGGTGTCGGAATGATCTGCTTGATCGGCGGAACGACGTTGGTCATCACCCCGGACTGATCGTTGTACCGAAAGTCTGGACCGTAGTCATAGTCCATAAGGACGTTCATGACGTTGTCGGGCGTCGGAGCGCCAGGGATTTTTGGCCAGTGCATTGCCTTGGCGGTCGCAGGCACGAGAGTCCCGTCACTCACTCGCGGGTATTCGCTGCGCGGCGGCCGCTTGCCTTTCGTCACCCACTCGGTCAATGCAATGATCAACGCACGTCGCGTTTCTACTTGGGGGTTCGGATTCTCGGCCAGGATCAATCCCGGTTGTGCGGGCTGCTCGATGGCGAAGCCGCCGCCGCCCCCACCGTGGTCAGTGCTTGCGTGATAATACCGGCGGACGTTCGGAGGCAGACGCAGATCCTCGTTGCCCCGGGTGCCTGCGATGCCAACGCCACCCCGGCCGTACCAGACTTCCGGTCCGCCGAAGTCGTCGAAGATTTTAGGGCAGGTATCGCTCGCTCGACAGCGCTCCAGGATTCCCGTCACACCGCGCCCGCGCGCGATGTCGTTGTAATCGTCCCACCACAACGGCCCTTCCGCGCCCGGCTCGAAGATGTTAGCGATGTTGCCGGGCTGAGCGAAGCGAATGTTAAACTGGCCCATTGCGCCGGCGATGATCGGGTGGGCGCCATCCCAGACGATCCTGCCGTCTTCGTCCTCGTTGAAGCCCAGGAGGATGAAATTCTTCTGATAACGGCCAGACTGGGACCGTCCGTACCCGATTACCCATTCGATCTGACCGGCGATCGGGTTCGGTGTTCCCGCGTCGTCAACGATGGCCTGCCGGAAAAAGGACACGACGTCTCGCATCGCTGCCATGCCGACCCCGAGTACCAGCGGATCCTTCGCTGTATAGACGAGCTCGTAGATCAGGTTTGGATCGAAGCCGTTCTTGAGACAAATCATCGTCTCATTGGGTGTGCCGGGGAAGGGCGTGCTGTTGCAATTCGCGAATGCCCAGTCGCCGCTCGGAATTTCCACGACGCCTGAGCGCTCGCCCACGTTGTTCTCGCGCGCGATGGAAATCAGTTTCGCCGTCGTTGTGTCGAGGCTGTCGGGAGTACGCCCGCGCCCAGGCAGCGGCTGCGTATTGACGTTGCCCGCAACCGTCACGAAGCGGGCGAAGGTCGGCCCGGTCACACCCTGGAGCACGGGTACGTCGATCGTTTCCACCGGTAGAGCCGGATTGAACACCAGATCCCCCTGCCAACCGCTCGCCAGGTAGACGTGTCCGGGCTTCTGGTCAAAGCCGTCTCCCGCAGGGTTGGCCGACGTGACCCCGATGTTGCCAAAGCCAAGGGCTCGACCCCCGCGGTTACTGATGCCATATACCAAGACGCCGCTGGCTTTGCTCATGTCGATCGGCTTGAGCATCGTGAAGGTCGCCGTGTATTGGACGTTGCCATTGGCGTTACGCGGCGCCTGCTGAATGTCGGTGATGACTGCGTTGCGTGGATCCAGGGGATCGAGTTCACCGGCAGCCGTGCCCCTGATCTGCTCATAAGTCCCGACGTCACCAAACGCCTGCCCGTTGAACGCGGGTGTAGTACTGCTGATCGTGATCTTGGTGACGCGTGCCTCAGATGCCACGGCCACAAGGAGCAATGCTCCCGCCGCTGCAGCCGCGAGGGCCATTCGATTTCGTCTCGCATTTATTGACATGATTCCTCCTTGATCCGAACGATTAACAAGGTAAGCCCTCATCTACTCTCCTCCCCTCCGCCCTCTCGCGCGGAGGGGAGGAGGGGAGGTTGTGAGCGCCGGACGTGGTGGCTGCGGCTGCAATAAACTGTGCACTTGGGGGTTCTATTTGTTTCAGAAGCCAGACAACTGTCCAATACTTTTTTCCAATGGCTGGCCATTGGAAATTCTTATATCAGTTCAAAGGCGCCTCCGATAAGCCGCAGAGAAGAGTCCCACGACGCCGAACGCGGCAGACGTAGGCGTCTGAATGAATGCCCGCGATTTTTGCTTCCGGCGAGATGGCCGTGTCACGAGGCCGATGATGAGCGAGCGAAAAACACCAGCCAGAAGCTAACAGATGCGCCGCTTGATGGAAGCAGTCCAATTAGGTTTTTAGGTTTATTTGACATGGATCTCTTCCTCCTTACGCTTACTTGGAATTGAGTTTGGCACAGCTCCCCTATGCTCGATGATACGAATTCCTTATGTGCGCCGTATTGATAATCGTGTGGCTGGAAAGATCCAGTCCGGGCGAAGGAAGGAGATCAGAAGATGTGACCAGATCGCTAGACCCAGCCCAAGTTGGTGGCGCCTGAAGATAGGACTAGTGACAGAAAGAAGTCAAGGAGAAAAAACTCTCTTGTTGTAGCAAAGGGATTATGTCAGGTGAAACAGCAGAAGCGAACTCGGAATGATCAAGAAGTGCCATCCGATATGGCAACAACAAGCGACAGAGAACATGTTTTAAGTCAGATCGACTCTCAAGCTGTAACGCCATTGGCGGACCGACGAATCAATAGGATCTATTAGAATCTTCCATTTCGTAATTGATTCCGATCGATCTATGCAACACAGTCAGCGGTATGGTGTAATTTTCACATCAAGTGAAATCTCCTCTAGACGGCGGAAATAAGACAGAGATTTCTCGCGTTTCTCGAAAATGACAGACGCGGTTCCCTTCACGATCTGACATAATCTTATCAAGGTGAGACCGGAGCAGAAGGAAAGCAGAGTGAAATGGACAGCTGAGAAATGACGCGGTAGTTAAAGTGGCTACCAACTACTCATGTAAAAGCTGATCTCAGCGACGATGCGAGTAACATTAGCTATCAGCGCGCGCTACTATCGAGGCGCCCTCTTTTCCCGGAGATTGAAATACACGTGCCGTCAGACCATTATGGCCAAACAGGGTGTTCGATACGCGGAACTTTTTCAATGGATCTTTGGCAAGTCGAGCCAATACATACTCGAAGTAAGTGCATACCCGCTTGGCATCTCAATTTCAAAGATTGCCCGGAAGCTGAGGTGGTGATCAGAGGCGAGCGGCGAACGGTGATCGCGCGCGAGATAAGTATTGAGGAGAAAAAAATTATCTGGCCACGGTTGGTGAAGTCTTACCCGCAGTTTGACATCTATCAGCAACGCACGAGCCGCGAAATCCCGCTGTTGAGATTAACGCGCAAGATCAGGCTCGAATAGAAGAAAACCTGGCTGGCCGGTTCGACAACGTCAGCGCATATGTTCCGATGTTTCGATCCTTTCGCATGCCCCCACTTGTACGGCAGTTTTTCGCCTTGACAGAAAACCTGCATTTCACTGGAAAGCAAGAATTCTTTCATGACTGCGATCGACAAGATCATTCAACGGCTCGAAACGATGAGCAATGGCCAACGGCTATTGGGCGAATATCTGCTCAGCGACAGTTCGGGAGTGGTCGTTTCGACTGCGAAAGAGGTCGCCGACAAAGTCGGCCTGAGCGAATCTACCGTCGTGCGCTTTGCGAAGGAACTTGGCTATCGCGGCTTTCCTGATCTAAAGCGGAATCTCCGGAAAGAACTCGGTCCACGGCTGCGGGCCGCGATGAGAATGAATCAAACCATCGCAGGCATCGGCAAAAGTGAAAACGTCCTCACAAACCTGATCGAAAGAGATATTCAGCTGCTTCGCTCGACGTTAGAGAGCATTTCACTGGAAGATTTTAATAAAGCCGTGCAATTAATTCTGAAAGCAAAAGAGATCTTTGTCATCGGGTTTAGCTCATCGTTTGCGCTTGCCTATTTTCTCCAGTTCCGCCTGGTTAGCCTCGGTAAGCGCGTGCACTGGATCTTTCTAACCGGTGGGACCTCGTTGGCCGAGCAGCTGGCATATATGAAATCGGATGATCTGCTCATTGCAATACGATTTCTGCGCGCGCCGCGCGAAACGCAAACGGCGATGGATCATGCACGGAAGGTGGGTGCTCCCATGCTTGGCCTTACCGATTCGGCGACCACGCCGATTGCCAAGAAAGCCGATATCTATTTGCTGGCTCAGCGGGGTTTTCACACCACAGTTAACTCCATGACTGCGCCGTTTTCAGTGGTCAACGCGCTAGTGCTGGCGATTGCGGGAGCAAAAAAAAGCGATTCGCTGAAAGCTTTGAAGGATTTAGATCAGTTGTTGGAAAACTATCCTGTGTAAGTAAAGGAGGCGTGGGATGCTTATCGCTGAAGATGAACTGGAACGAATGCATAAACGATTTCCCTACCCGAGATTCTCCAGTGCGGAATACGAAAGACGTTATAGCAATATTCGGGCGATGATGAAGGATAAAAATCTTGATTGCCTGCTCATCATCGGCGGGTCCGCTGCCTATGGCCGTCTCTGGTTTAACGTGCGCTATGTCACCAACATGATGGGCAAAGCGGAGATGGCCAACTACTGTTTCTTTCCTAAAGACGGCGCTCCGTGCCTGGTCGTGCGTCCGGGACATTCGCTTGCCAGCGGCATGCTGGCTAGAAGCGCTGTGCGCGAAGTTATCGTCGGTGATCCGAACGTTTTGGCGGGGATCGTTAATACGATCCAAGAGCGGGGTTACGACAAAGGTCGAGTCGGAATCGTCGAATACGATCCGTTTACCTCGATCCCCAAAAATCACTGGGAGTTCTTCACTTCCAGGCTGCCGCAAGTTGAATTCGTTTTCGTAACCAGGGAATTTATCGCGCTTCGTTTGCTCAAAAGCGAGGACGAGATCGAGGCGCTCGAACGCTCCGCCGAGCTTGGTGACGTTGCGATTTTGGCGATGGCAGAAAGGGTTAAGCCCGGGATGACCGAAGGCGAACTGTTTGGTATCGCGCACGAAGCGGCCCTCAAGGCTGGGGGCGAGATGGGCATGATTCAGCTTGGATCGGCGCCGATGGAGAATCCTGATGTTAACGATCAGCGACCGCGGCCGGTGGGCCGGGTGATCGGGCCGCGCGATTTTATCAATAATGAAATCGGCATTTTCTATAACGGTTACGAGTCCCAGACTGGCAAACCGATCGTGACCGGAACGCCGACCAAATGGTTCGAAGAGATGTTTGAGATCGCTTTAGAAGCCTACAAACGGATAGCGCCAACTTTACAACCGGGAAAGTCCAGCGCTGACTCGTTGGAAGCGGCAAAGTTCGTTCTCGACACAGGTTACGAATATTATGGCGGCTTTCTTCAAGGCATGCTGGGCGCCAACCCGCGCCACGAGCCGCAGATCGGCTTTGACCGGGTGCAGAGTGGCGAGGACCGTTTTCTTTTCGATGCCGACGGTAACTTCACCTACAAGCCGGGTCTCATGTTTACCTTGCAGGTTCATCTGATCGACAAATCTCATACTCGCAGCTTATTTTTGGGGGACAGTTATGTGATTACGGAAGGCGGCGCAAAATGTCTTAACAAGGTTCCGCCGCAGATGTTTAGAATTAAGTAAGCTAAGGAAAGGGAGATAGAATGAAACACGGTTTAAAGGCGTTTGATAGCGATATGCATGTTTACGATCACCCCGATCTTTACATGAAGTACATGAACCCCAAATGGGGTGACCGCATTCCTGTGGCCGAGGGCTGGACGAAACATGGCCGGCCGCAGTTTAAGATCGGCGGTGGCGCTAAGCTTCGACCCCGGGAGGCATTGCTAGATTATGGCGAGAAGCAAGTAGAGCAACGATATGGGTTTGCCGTGGCCCGTGGATATGACGCGGCCTCCCAGGTCCAAGCGATGGACATGGAAGGACTCGACGTCGCGGTGTTGTTTCGTACTTCGCCGCTCCATTGCGATGAGACCTTTGAGCCGGAATATGCCAATGATCTGTGCAAGGCCTGGAACAGCTGGATCGCGGATTTTTGCCGGGTCAGCCCCAAGCGTTTGAAGGCGTCGGCGTTGATCACGCTGCACGATGTCGATTTGGCAATAGAGGAGGTGCGGCGAGCTGTCAACGAGCTTGGCGTGTCCGGCCTTTCGCTTTGTCCGGAACCGATCAATGGCAAATTTATCCATGACCGTCATTTCGACCCGTTGTGGGCAGAAATCGAAAAGCTCGGTGTCGCACTTTGCTTCCATCCGCCAGCAAGACCAAAGCAGGATCAAGTCGCCAATAAGTTTTTCGGTCATCCAAACGGTGATATCGTCGCCTTGGCACTGCGCAATCCAGTCGAATTGATCCTGGCGGTTTCCGAGTTTTGCGCCGGTGGAGTTCTGGAAAAGTTTCCCAAACTTCGGGTAGCGTTCCTGGAAGGTAACTGCGCCTGGTTGCCATGGCTGCTTTACCGGCTCGATGAGCGGGCAAAGTTACATGGTGCGCTGGCCGATGTGCCGTTATCAAAGAAGCCTAGCGATTACTTTTTTCAACAGTGTTTCATCTCCGTCGATCCCGACGAATACCTGGTTGCCGATGTGATTTCGCGGATCGGCGACGATAACATCCTCATCTCTACCGATTATCCCCACATCGACGCGAATTTTCCGCATGCGCTCGATGAGTTTTTCGCGATCGAAGAGATGAGCGATGCGAGCCGCCGCAAAATACTTTGGGACAACTGCGTTCGACTCTATGGTGTCACGGACTCGTAATTTCGACAAGCAATTAAGGAGGAGAAATGGGAACCACGTTAGTAACTGGCGCTGGATTAGTTGGTACTTCATTTGGCCAATGCGCAATCAGACGTGGGGAGAATCTGGTCTACTTCGATCCTCAGCCGCGAACGGAGTTTCTTGAGCTAAAGCTTGGCAGAGGAAACTTCCAGGTGGTGCAACGAGACGTTCGCGACCTGCCGGCATTGATCGAAGCGATTCAGTCGCACAAGGCCCAAACCGTTGTGCATACGGCTGGTTTGATCGGCTCGAGGGTCGCGGAATCGTTGTACACGGGATTTCACATAAACGTCGTCGGGACGATGAATGTCGCCGAAGCTGTTCGTTTAATCGGTGTGAAACGAATGGTGCACATCAGCACCTTCGGTGTTTACGACTGGCGTAAAGAAGCTTCCGAACCGGTCACGGAGGACTTCCATAAGGGCAGCG
>JAJONK010000070.1 GCA_021323355.1 Deltaproteobacteria bacterium | reverse complement strand
TTGCAAACGCCGGTTACAAAGTGGGCTCACAGGTTGCGCTGGCACTTGATGTGGCTTCGAGTGAATTTTTCAGCGACGGCAAATATGTCTTCAAGAAATCCGACGGACGTCAACGCGGTCGGGAGGAAATGGTGCGCCTTTATGAGGATTGGGTCAGGCAGTACCCGATCATATCCATCGAAGATGCTTTCGCTGAAGATGATTGGGAGGGCTGGCAAATGGTGACGCAGGCTCTCGGAAAGAAAGTACAACTGGTCGGCGATGATCTCTTCGTCACAAATAAAATTCGGCTGAAGCGCGGCATCGATTCCAAAGTCGCTAATTCGATTTTGGTAAAAGTGAATCAGATAGGCACCCTGACGGAGACTTTGGAAACGATGAAATTGGCGAAGGAAGCAGGATATACAACCGTTATGTCTCATCGTTCAGGCGAAACCGAGGATGTAACCATTGCCGACCTGGCGGTGGCAACCAACGCCGGGCAAATTAAAACCGGGGCTCCTTGTCGAGGCGAGCGAACTGCAAAATACAATCAGTTGCTAAGAATTGAAGAGGAGTTGGGTAGTAGAGCTGTTTATGCCGGAAAGAAAGCTTTCAATCCCAAACGCGGCAAGTAAATCGACCGGCTCTCAATCCGTCAGCCTGACCCGGCGGCGGACAAGAGAAAACCTCAAGGAAAAGATTGCTCGGGCCCGCGCCATCGCGAGCCGGTTGTGCCAAGCCTATCCTGAGCTTCAGGTTCCGCTTGACTATGGAACCACCTTTCAGCTGCTGGTTGCTGTCATTCTTTCTGCGCAGTGTACCGATGCAGCCGTCAACAAGGTGACGCCTGAGCTTTGTCGACGCTTTCCAACTCCGGACCGAATGGCCAAGGCGCCTTTAGCCGAGATCGAAAGGATGATCCGCACGCTTGGCCTATTTCGCTCCAAAGCCAGATCATTGAAAGCTTGTGCTCGCCAGCTTGTCGACCGATTCAACGGCGAGGTTCCTGGCACCATGGAGGAGTTGACAACCTTGGCGGGGGTCGGCAGGAAAACCGCCAACGTCATTCTCGGTCATGCTTTTAATTTGCCCGGGCTTATCGTCGACACCCATTGTGCACGTGTGTCACGCCGTTTAGGTCTGACCCGAAGCGAAGATCCGGTGCAGATCGAGCGCGACTTGAGCAAATTATTGCCGGCTGAACAATGGACTGGTTTTTCGCACCGCATGATTATTCACGGGCGGCGTATTTGCCATGCGCGAAAGCCAGATTGCAAAGCTTGCATCGTCGAGCAGTTTTGCCCGTCTAGCAATCTCATAGCGCACCGGTCAAATTCGAGAACTCAGACTCATAACGGACAAGACCAGGGGTGATTGAGGCAGTCTTCAGCTCTAACGCCATAAATACTTCACTGGCGCCGTATTCATTTTTCAATTCGAAAAGATCCGCACTTCTAAAGCCGAACCGGTGGTAATACTCAGGCTCGCCAAGGACGACAACGAATCCCGCGCCGAGACGCTCGCAGGCACGCAGGCCTTCACCAACCAGTTGGGCCCCTAGGCCGCGTCGCTGCAGCTCCGGGACGATTGACAGCGGAGCTAGCCCTAATCCTGTTGGATTAGCTACGGACCCGGCGATCGTTACCTGGCTGAACGCAATATGGCCGACGATTACACCATCGATTTCCGCTATCAAGGATAGCCGTAGCCGTTGATGTTTGCGCAAGAGCTCGACGAGTCGCGCCTCCTGATCCGTCGGGAAGGCGGACCTAAGAACATGATCGATCGCAGCGGCGTCGCTGGACTGCTCGAGTCGGACGATGGCGTTCATAAGTAAAAATGGTGGCCGTCAGTCAGCTCAGAGCTGCCCTCAAGACAATCCCAGGACGGCTGGTCGAATCTGAAAGAATGGTGATCTATAATTACACTTAGAGTCTAATCGACATCCGGTAGCCCGCTGTTGAAGTTGTATCGAAATACATACCTGTGTTTTTATCATCCGCTAACGGAGATTATTTTAAACTAGGTTCACTTTAGTTCACCATCTTCGATTGGTGAATTTCGATATCATACGCCTATCCTTTTTGGAAGGCCGCCCTGGGCTATGAAAATCCGCTGGCCGTTCGAGTTTAAGCTGAGCCAAAGCGGCTTGCCTTCTTGATCTGCTTTCTTCGGTCTCTTCATAGAGTGCCCGGACTTCTGCGGCGGGGCGTCGATAGGTGGACGTTGCCTTGACAATAATGATCCATTCGTAAACGCCGCGACGGATGTTGAGGTGATCGCCCGGGCGGATCGTTCGGCTCGGCTTAGGACGGGCGCCGTTCAGCGCAACTTTGCCGCCCGCTACCGCCGCAGCGGCAAGCGAGCGCGTTTTGAAAAAGCGCGCCGCCCAAAGCCACTTGTCGATTCTGACTTCAGCGAAGGTTTCGGGGGTATGCCTATCGTTCACGGCGCAGAGCTATGGCCAAACAAAGTTGGGCAAAGTGCTGTTCTCAAGCACCCGATAATTTGTCAGATCGACCTGTAGCGGAGTCACCGAAACATATCCCTCATGAACTGCCATGCAATCAGTGCCGTCTTCTTTGTCAAACCCAAGATCATCGCCGCCTATCCAGTAGTATTTGGCGCCGCGAGGATCGACACGTTCGATAATATTCTCACTGTAATGACGCTTCCCCATCCGGGTTAAGCGCCACCCTTTGAGCTCGGATTTCGGCAGCGGCGGCACGTTCACATTGAGTAGCGTTTCAGGCGGGATACCACCAGTCTCATGGATGCTTGAGACCAAAAAGGCGGTAAATTCCGCCGCCGCGCGAAAATCAAAATCACTGAAGGTAACCAACGATACGGCAACTGACGGGACGGTTAGCAAGGCTCCTTCGATAGCGGCTGAAACGGTTCCGGAATAGATAATATCGTCGCCCAGATTAGGTCCTTTGTTGATGCCCGAAACGACCAAATGGGGACGAACCGGCAAGAGACCGGTCAACGCTAGTTTAACGCAGTCGCTTGGGGTACCGTTCACTGCCAGACGCCGTGGCGCAACCTCTTGCACGCGCAACGGTCGATGGAGGGTCAATGCATGGCTCATGGAACTCTGCGCGCGGTCGGGCGCGACAGTGAAAATCTCGCCGACGGGGCGCAGCGCTTCTTCAAGCGCGATGATTCCTTCCGATTGAATGCCGTCGTCGTTGGAGATCAGAATGATCATTGCACCTATGATGGCAAAGAAGCTCGGCAGGGACAAGCATCTGGTTGATTGCCTTGGCGATTCTCAAGCTTGTGTGACGTCAATCCGAAGGGTATAGGTTTCTAGGCGAACCAAGGAGAGTTTTACCTATGGCAAATGCCGAGATCGTGGCAATCGGTTCCGAGTTATTGCTCGGGCAGATCGTCGACACCAATTCGGCTTGGATGGCGCAGCGCCTGACTGCATTAGGAGTAAATTTGTATTTTACCTCGGTGGTCGGCGACAACCCGGGCCGTATGCGCGAGGTAATCCAGCGAGCGTTGGAACGAGCCGATATCGTTATTACTAGCGGCGGGCTGGGACCCACTCAAGATGATCTGACAAGAGAGATTGTCGCTGAAGTGACCGGCCGCAAACTCATCCTGGACGCCGGCTTGCTAGAACAAGTGGAGGAGCACTTCCGCCGCCGCGGCCGGACCATGACGCCCAATAACCGGCGTCAGGGATACATGCCCGAGGGAGCGATTCCGGTAAAAAATCCCAACGGTACCGCGCCATCTTTTATCGTCGAAGATCCTCGCGGCGTTGTTTTTTCGCTTCCCGGCGTGCCGGTGGAACTTAAATGGTTGTTCGAGAACGAAGTCGAACCTTATCTGCGCAAAAAATTCAACCTGGCTGAAGTCATTCACTATCGCGTGTTGAAGGTCGTCGGCATCGGCGAGAGCGCCGTGGACGATAAAATCGGCTATCTGATCGCGAACTCCAGTAATCCGACCGTCGGCGTTCTTGCCCTGCCGGGACAAGTCGATGTGCGGATTGCCGCCAAGGCCGCCAACAAGGATCAAGCGATGAACCTTATCGCGCCCGTAGAAGCCGAGGTACGCGGGCTGTTGGGTAATGCGATCTTTGCCGCTGATCAAGAGACGATGGAGGATGTCGTCGGCAGATTACTTCGGGCTCGAAATAAAACGGTCGCAGTTTATGAAGATCTCACCTGCGGCAATTTATCGGAGCGCTTACAGGTCGCAAGCACGGAAAGCTTTGGCGCTGGCGTTATCTGCAACAGCGAGGTTGCAATCCGTACCTTGTTGACGCACGGGCGCAATCCAGCACGAACAGATGCGTTGATCCAAGATGCGGAGGCGCTAACCGACGAGCTTGCCTGGTCGGTGCGTCACCAAGCAAGGTGTGATTTCGGCCTGGCGCTTCATGCAGTGACCGATCCAGGCAGCACGGTTCAGAACCTTGCGCGGGGCCAGAGCTATGTTGCCCTTACCGACGGCGAGAATTTCATCCGACGGCTGAGCACCTCCGCCGGTCGCGGACAGTACGACCGCAGCCGCATGACCCTCAACGCCCTCGATCTGCTACGCACCGCGGTGCTCGAAGGGCTGGGTTAGACTGAGCACATCCCGATTTGATCCATCTGCTTTCGTACCCTCTTCACAAATGCTCGGGGCCGAAAGCCGATCGGCCGAGTTTCAGCGGGAAAGTCGGCGGTTAGGTCAGCGGTGTCATAAACCTTCAGCCACTAACATCTCCAAACGCGCTAAAGGTTCTTCGAGACTGTCAATTGCCTCAGCCCAGAATTGCGGCTGTTCTATGTCCCGGCCGATTGTGTGTTGAACCAGCTTTTCTGCCGGCTCGGTGCCGGCCAGACGCAAGAACTCCTCATACTTCGGTAGAAATTCGCTCGGGTCTTTTTTGAACATCCGGTAAAGCGCGCGGCTGAGCAGATATCCAAAAGTGTAGGGGAAATTATAGAAGGTGATTCCCGTGATGTAGAAATGCAGCTTAGAGGCCCAGAAGTAGGGATCCTCTCCGCCAACCTCAAGCACGTCGCCAAAGATTTTTCGTTGAGTATCGACCATGAGTTCTTTCAAACGGGAGACGCTCAGCGGGCCGACGGCGCGCTCCTCATAGAATGCCTTCTCAAATTCGTAACGGACCGGAATGTCCAAAAGGTAAACTGCTCCGTGTCCCGTTTCGATATCCAAGATCAAAGCCTTCTGCGCCTGACTTATGGCGGGATCGTCCAGAATGCCGTTCATCAGAACTTGCTCGCCAAACGTGGATGCGGTTTCTGCCAAGGTCATCGGGTATCCGCGACCATAAGGGCGCATGTCACGCATCATGGCGGCATGATAGGCATGCCCGGATTCATGCGCGAGAGTGAGCACATCGCCCAATGATTGATTGTAGGTCATAAAGATTCGCGACTCTTTGGTGAGCATCGAACTCGTGCAGAATCCGCCGGGACGCTTGCCGGTGCGGGGCTCCCAGTCCACCCAATTCTTTCCGATGACCTGCTGCTCGAAAAATTTCCCCAGGGCGGGATAAGCGCGCTCGAACGATTTCCCGACCAGGGATGTAGCCCTCTCCCAGGAGAGCTTCTCTTGGCCTGGCAACTCGAGCGGCGCGCCGACATCGAACCAGGCAAGGCTTGGCCGCGCCAACAGCTTGGCCTTTAGACGGAGAATCTTTCGCGGCACCTCGAGCTTTGAGAATAACGCCTCAAACATAGCATCCAGCGTTTTGCGAGTGATTGAAGCCTGGAATAGGGCAATCTCGAGGAAGTGGTCGACCTGCCGATAGCGGTTGAGCGTTAGCCGCGTGCCGGCAATCGCATTCAACGCGGCTGCAGCCATATCTTCAATACTTTCCCAGGCCGCATTGCCGCCCTCGAAAGCAGCTTTGCGTACGCGACGATCAGGATCTTCCAGCAACGAGCGGCGCTGCGAAACCGGCAATCGATGGCGCTTGCCATCGGGAAACAGCATGTCAAACTCCAACTTCGAAGAAACGGTATCGTAAAGTCGGCCCCAGGCTTGAATGCCGTCAACTCCGAGGTCGGTAGCCAAAATCTCATTCTCCGGTGTCATGGCGCGCCGCGCTTCCTGGCGCATCCTGTTTAGGTAATTTTGCGCGCCGTCCAATGCCGGCCGCGCCATGAATGCTGTGAATGTTTCATCCCCGGCTTCTTTAATCGCCCGGAGAAATTCGACTCGCAGTTTGCTCAACTCGGCTCTCATTCCGACCAGTTCGGCTTCTTCTTTGAGGTATGATTCGTTGCGCGCATCCGACGAAGCGAGGCAACTGATGTACGAGCCGAGATGCGACATGCGCTGGAGAATGTCTTCACTGCGCAGCAATACGCGCTCCCAGCTGGCGGAGCTTTCAGTTGCCAATGGCGGCAGCGCAGCCGCTTTTGCTTGGAGCGAAGCGATATCGCTGGCCAGCCCTTGTTTGAACCGGCGCATTTCCGACCCATTGAATTCAGGAAAGTAGCTTGCAAGATCCCAGCTCATAAGTTTTCACTCCGCTGCCGTGAAGTCGAATCCGAACACATTCCATGAATCGCTGCCTCGGTGCCGTAGAACCGCAGGCTCGACGACATCGGTTCTTTTGCTGCGATTGCATTTCATGCCGAGAAAAGAACTCACAAAAGTTTCGACTGAACTCCGAACGGCACACGCCCGGCTGCGCTTACAAGTAGCCTGCTGTAATCCTTACTCGACCATTGCAATCGTCCCATGAACCAGTGACGTCAAAATTTGGCTGATCTTGAGGATTCGGCAAGAAACCCGTGACAGAGCAGAGAGACCGTCTTCATCGACTGGCTGAAATCGCTCAATGCTCTCAGAGACTTATGACCATGCCTTCGGCGGCAGCCGTTGTCGAAGTAAAACGCTGTCGCGCTAATTTCAAGATCTGATCGATACAACCGTCATCATGGGTCGGTTCGTGATGAAACAACACGAGTCGTTTGACCCCGGCTTTTTTGGCAACTACGGTCGCCGATTCGACCGTGCTGTGTCCCCACCCTTTGCGTGGATTTGCCGCCGATGTGTATTCCGACTCTAGATATTGTGCGTCATGTATCAACAAGTCGGCGTCGCGCGCGAACTCGATCACGTCTGGATTACCGCCCGGTGTTTCCTCTAAATCTGTAGCGTAAACCAAACTTTTGCCTTGGAAAAAAACTCGATACAAAATTACCCCGTTGGGATGGGCGGGACTGCTATGGCTAAGAATGATTGGGTGCTGGTTATTGTTGTCCCTGTGACTAACGGCTTTGGTTATTCGTGGGGCCTGCCGGTTGTCTCGCAATTCGATACCCTCCCGGCCAAGCAGAGACCAAATTGATTTTTTCGCATCAAGCCTGTCGAGCCCGATGGGAAAAAGCGCAGGCTCCATCGCCACGCGCAAAGTTTCAGCCAAGGATCGTTTTCCCGAACCCGGCCCGAAAATGTTGATCCGGTTACGTTTATCAAAGAGCGGATCAAAAAAATAAAAGCCCGAGAGGTGGTCGTGATGTGTGTGGCTCAGAAAGAGATTCAAGCTTATCGGGCTCTCGTCGTTTTTGACAAGCTCCTTACCGAGTCCGATGATGCCAGTTCCGGCATCGAAAATGATCTGGTGCTTTCCCGCAATCACCTCAACACAAGAAGTATTGCCGCCGTATTTCAGCGCACCGCGATGCGAGACCGCATAACTGCCTCGCACTCCCCAAAACCGGACGGAGAAATTGCTTTGCGCCATTTAGGTTTCGAGTCCGCTGTGCTCTTGATTGATTGCCGTTGCCACTGAATGTTCTCTAGAAGTTGCTGAGAAAATTTTATTATGCGCCCTTGAAAAGGACTCAGACGCCAGGCGCGCGAAAAATTGACGAGCTGAGGCGTAGTTGTTTAGCACGTTGAGGCGAGGCGTTTGAGCGCAAGCAAGCATATGAAGCTTTTCCAGCATCCTGTAAAATGTACCTTAAGCAACCCTATTGTGACAAACGGCGGCGGATCTTCGAGCGTTGATTACGTCGTTAGCGCGTTCACTCTAAGCGACCTAAAGTCACGGCTGAGGCTGGTTTAGTGCGTTGCGGTGCTTTATGGTGGCTGGCAGTGCTGTGCTTAGCAGCTAATATTTCCCGCCAAACATAAGGAGAGAGCCTTGGTTCAACGACTTCAAGCAACCGACAGTCCGGACATCTTTCTTGAGGCGCCGCCGGCGCCAAGGCATAGGTTCCGGTCATTTATATTCGCTGCTCTTTTTCTAGTTGTCCTTGCATGGGCTTTTCAGGGCGCGAAGATCAGAGTGGGAGAATTGCTCGAAGGCATTCCTCAGATAGCCCAGACTCTTGCGCGCATGTTACCTCCCGACTTTTCTAAACTGACGGATGCAAACTATTATTATTTCCCAGAAGAACTATCCTGGCGCGAGCTCTTGCTACCGGTGCCGTTGCCCGAGACGACCGCGCGTATCAAGCAGCGCTGGTGGAACAACATATTTCCGCAGACCGTGGTTGGGGCAACTTTGGAGACCGTGCAAATGGCGTTGGCGGGGACGTTCACGGCGTTGATTGTGGCGTTTCCGTTGGGATTTCTCGCAGCGCGCAATACCACGCCGCATCCACTGGTTTACCATAGCGTTCGCACTGTTTTGAATCTGCTGCGCACTGTACCCGATCTGGCGCTGGGTCTCTTGTTCGTCGCCGCGGTGGGTCTAGGCGCTTTTGCCGGAACCCTGGCATTGGCGATTCACACGGCCACCGTTCTGGGTAAACTGTTGTCGGAGTCCGTGGAGAATATCGACGAGGGCGTAGTCGAGGCAATTCGCGCCACCGGCGCCGGCTACACGCAGATTCTTTCCTTTGCCGTTTTACCGCAGATCCTGCCGGATTTGATCTCGTTTACACTGTATCGTCTGGAGACCAACATCCGAGCGGCCTCCGTGCTTGGTTTGATCGGCGCCGGCGGCATTGGCTACTTGATGAACACTAGCTTTCGCACCTTTCAATACCAGGAAGCAGCCGCCATCGTGCTTGTTCTGATTGCTCTCGTTATGCTAGTGGATTACCTCAGCTCGCGTTTACGAACCCTGGTGGTGTAGCACTCAGAAGGAAAGCTAAGAGATGAATTTGAAAGTTGTCGGTCGCCCCATCAGCCGCGTTGACGGATCCGATAAGGTCAGCGGCAACACGGTCTACACCGCCGATGTGCAGCTGCCCGGCATGTTGTGGGGCAAATGTTTGCGCAGCCCCTATGCTCATGCGCGCATCGTTTCCATCAACACGGAACCGGCGAAAAAGGTTAAAGGTGTGCGCGCCATTCTGACCGGTGAGGATCTCCCGGATAAGCGGGTCGGATTGAGCCTGCAAGACACGCCGCTCCTAGCGATCGGCAA
>JAJONK010000069.1 GCA_021323355.1 Deltaproteobacteria bacterium | reverse complement strand
CTCTAATTAGCGGCTGCCGATCCGCTTGCGTTTATTCGCCAGATAATCGACCACGATGTAGTTGCCCATCTGATCGGGCGAGGTATAAAAAACCCGGCCGGCGTTGAGCCGGGAGAGCTGGTCAACGAAACCCTGCCGGTAAAAATCTGCGCCCAGCATGAAGGTATTGATCTTGATCCCGCTTTGGGTGCAACGCCTGACCTCCTTGAGAGTTTCACGAACAATGCGACCGTGCAGCATTGCTGAGCCCCAGCCGCTGTGCAATCTGCCGCCCTGATCAAGAGTCGCGGCCGTGGGTTCGCCGTCGGTGATCAGAATGATTTGCCGATTTGCCGATCGGTTTGAACCGAGAAGCTGACGCGCGAAACGAAGCGCTTCTTTGATATCGGTGCCATGCTCCATGAAGTACGTCAGTGAGACAATCGACGGCAAATCTTCGGCTCTGATTATTTTTGCGTTTGACCGGAATGCCACCAGATGGAGCTTGTCTTGGGGAAATTTCGTTTCAATCAAGCGATGCAGCGCGAGGGCGACCTTTTTGCCAGCGTGTAATGCGTCATTCATTAGCATCGAGTAGCTGACGTCGATGCACAGGACAGTTTCGCTATCCGTCGAGAACTCGTTGCGATGAACCGAAAAATCTTCCGGCCTTAACCGCACTGGAACGCTGCGGTTGCCGCTTTCCAGCGCGTTCATCAGTGTCTCGCTGATATTTACATTGAGCGGATCACCAAACTCATAGGGCTTGGTTTGTTCCAGCTGCTCACCTTGAGAGCCGCGCGCCGAGGTGGAGTGATCACCCCAGCGGTTCTTATTGAGCATGTGAAAGATTTCACGCAGCGCCTTATCGCCGATTTTTCTCATCCCCTTCGGCGTGAGTCTCATGCCGTGACCGGTCCGTATGATATACCCTTCTTCTTCGAGCATCTGTTCAACGCCCTTGAGATATTTAAGCTGCTCGTAGGCATCTTCGCCTAACATATTGCGAATCTCATCCAGATCGAGCTCGGACGGATCGCCCATGCCGCGCTGACCCCAACGAAGAAATTTTTCCAAACCGCGTAATTGACCGAGGATCTGGCCTGCTTCACCCATGCCCATCCGTTGCGAACCCTGAAACGGATACTGGTTCATCAGCTGCTCAAGTTGTTGCATCTGATTCATCATGTCACTGAGCTGCTGCAACTGCTCTTGGGTGAGTGAGTCGAGATTGTCCAGCATATTGTCCAGATCATCGACCGCGGCATCGAGCATATTGGGCAGGTTTTTGAGGAAGTTCTCATCCTCCAGCAGCTTATTCATCCGATCCAGCATGTTCATCATGCCCTGATAATCCTGCCCGCCGGGATTGGTCGACTGTTGACTGCTGCGGTCTGCGATCTGATTTTTCAAACGTTTCTGCAATTCTTGATAACGCTGGTAAGCCTCCTGCATCTTACGGTTCATCTCATCCATGCTGTCGGCATAACGACCCGAGAGACGTTCCATAAAGTTGCGCATTTTATCGTGATACGCTTCGAGCTTTTCAGCCAGGCTGTTGAGCTTGTCGCTGAGTTGCTGGGTTTCTTCCGGGCTCAATTTGAATGAGTCGGGAGAATACTTGTTGAGCAATTCTCGCCGCTTCTCGTCGGCTTGCCGAAGAAAGTCACGCATGCCTTTGACCGAACGCTGGCCATCTTCCGATGTTAGGCCGCGCCGCATCAGATCGCGTAAGGCGCGCCGCACTCCTTCTTCCTCGAGAAGGTTGTCAGATAAATGTTTGAGTAGATCTTCGGTGGTGGGGAAGAGAACCTGTTGTGTGCCATCCCAGTGAGTATAGCGATGGATTCTCATATGGCTTGACTATAGCCCAGTTCATAAGTGAAAAAAACCCTATTTTGCACACGAATGGAAGGGTAAATGGGAGGCGTAAAGGATCTGTTCGCTATGGCCGAATCAACTAGAATCCGCTATGAATATCTTCGAAGGATCGATCTGAAGTATGATTTCCGCTGAGTGTGTAATCATCGGTGCTGGTTTTGCCGGCGCCGCCACCGCTTATCATCTCGCCCGCCGCGGTGTAGCCGATGTCATCGTGCTGGAACAAGAAGCTATCCCCGGCTTTCATTCGTCGGGTCGAAATGCGGCGATGATCCGTCAATGCGTCTCTGAGCCTGCTCTCTTTGATCTGACCCGAGACGGCGCCGCTTTCCTGCGTAATTTGCCCGGCGACTGGCCCGACCCCGTGCAGTTCAAACAGAATGGCTCACTCCTGCTCGGTGGCGCTGACGGCTGGAAACAGCTGCAGAAGGAAGCCGAGATCGGTCGCAGTTTAGGGGTGGAGGTGGAGCTGTGGACGGCTGCGCAGGCGCGGCGGCATGTCGCTGCTTTACAGGATGCGCAGTTCGACGGCGCGGTATGGTGCGCTACGGACGGGGTCGTCGATATTCATGGACTGCTCTCAGGCTATTTGAAGTACGCCACTGCTCATGGGGCGAAAGTTCATTATGGGGCTGATGTTTGCGTCATCCGGCGCACGGCAGATGGTGCCTTCGAACTGCGCACCAAGAATCAAATCGTTACTACGCCCACCTTGATAAACGCTAGCGGTGCATGGGCCAATGTCGTGGCGCAAATGGCCGGAGCTAGTGCGTTACCCCTCCGTCCCTACCGCCGCCATCTATTTACCTCGCCGCCATTAACTTGGGTCGATTCGCGTTGGCCTTTCGTCTGGGATGTGACACATGATATTTATTTTCGCCCCGAGGGCGAGGGGCTGTTACTTTGCGCCTGTGATCAGCAGGAATTAGCCCCTGGTGACCCGCCACTGGATCCGACGATTGGTGAACTGCTTGCGGAAAAGATTCAGCGCTACATGCCCGCACTGGAAGGTGTGTCGATTCACAAATACTGGGCTGGCTTTAGAACGATCTCAAGCGATGGTCGTTTTGTCATTGGCTGGGATCCCCACCTCGAGGGGTTTTTCTGGGTGGCCGGGCTCGGCGGGCATGGAGTAACGACCAGCTCGGCGGTCGGTGCGCTCGCCGCAGACTTGATAATTGCTGGAGCTGGCAAAAAGGCGGAAGCTTTTTCGCCCGCTAGGTTCATCACGTAAACATCCGTGTTTTCTTCGGGTGAGCAGATTGCTCGACGGCTGATCTTCGAAGGACAAAATAGTGAAGTGCAGCTTAGATGGAAGGTATTGCGCGGCGCAGCTTTTAAGATGCGAACCTCCTTCTCGAGCCGGAGACCATTCCGCTACGCCGTTTTGCTGACAACTCAGCGGGCGAATGAAGCAGGAGCGAATTCAGCGGCCGCTAGAAAAGTCAGAAATTACACCCTCGTGTGCCAAGCGCAAGGACGCAGAATGCGGTAAGAGTTGCAAGCCGGCCATCTACTCTAGAAACAGACAAGCTTCATAGCGCTAGTTTCCCAACTGCTCAATCGTGTTGCTCACTGCTTCGTCCGCTTTTACGCAGCGGCTCCAGCTGCTCGCTGTTCCATTTACGGATGCCGAATCGCCTTGTCGGCTTTGGTAATTTGCCGTCCCTTATCCACCCTTCAATGGTCCGCTTAGAAACGCCGAAGAGCTGAGCGACCTGGTCTACGTTTAATAATTTGCGCATTGGTTGAGGTGACCTGTAGGAGACTAAGAGACTATTGTAGCAGTAAACGGGATCCAAATTCGAACGTGCAGACAACTGATTTTTGCGGAAAGGGTCGCAAGTAGTCTGAACGCCTCAAATAACTCCAGACTTGTCACTAGCTCACCTTAAGATGAACCCGCTTCCTCGTAACAAAGCGCGTCGTGGTCGTGTCCTAGTTTGCTTCAGATGCGGATTATGTTAAAAAATTCGCTGTGACGCGATCGGATTTGCTGGCGGCGTGGGGGATGGGACTGATTATTGTAGGGGTAGCTTTTTTCCTGCTGCGCGATCTTCGGCGGCGATTTGAGCAAATCGATCTTTTTTTTGATCAATTGGAAGGCCGCTTTCGGTATGTGCCTTTTATAGCTCCGGCTTCCGCTTTACTGGGGGTTTTTTTGATACTGTTGGCGTTCGTGTTTTAATGCGTGCGTCAGTCAAACGATCTTCGATCGCGCAGATAATGGAGCGGGAAGCGACTGGATCGATGGATTCCTCGCTCCCAGAGTTTTAGGATTCACGGCGCTCTAGCAGAATTTTGGTTCCACTGTCATCCAAGAAAAAACGTTCCCCTTCTTTACTCTCGAATATCGGGCGACCGTCAGCTCTAATCTGAGTCACCCATACCTTCAGTTCCGGTTCGGTTCGCTTTCGACGTACTTCAGATTGCGGCGCCGCCGCTTTTTTTGCAATAGTCTCTATTTTGTGATGCGTTTGAGAGTTTTGAGGATTGGTCGGCTTGGCCATTTCCTTACGAGAGATGCGCTGGCTCCGGTTGTCGGGTTGCGCACGATTCACTGAACGAGCTTCCTTGATCACATCGAATGGAGCCGCTTCCGGCTCAAGGGTGGTTTCTACGATGGCGCCCGGCTGCTCGGGGGTAGTTGTCGCATCTGCATACGGCCATGTGCGCCCCAAAGCGATGTACTGATTTCTCAATCTTTGAACCATCTGAGTTTTGGAATCGAAGCTCAGCCGCCTATAGGGGCCGTCATGGCAATGATAGTACTTTTGATCCTGATCGTGATGACACCCGAATTGATCCAGCCGTCCGTCGTGAGCCTGAGCTGGTGACGGCGAAGCCGGAGTAGCGCTCGCGAAGGCAAAGCATAAAACGATTAGTCTCTTATACATTGGAAACTCCAGATGTCGCGCAAAATGTTGACTAGCGATTTCTTCCAGTGTCGCAGGCAGATGCATACTTTGTTCCAGGGCAGAAGCTAGTAATTACTTGTAATCAAGAGAACTTTAGGGCAGGTCGTTTGACAGTGCTGCCCAATGCGGGTGGCGTCACTGACACAGGTGATGTCGAGGCCGCGATGCTTGGTGACTGAGGACAATGGACATCGATGAGAGTAGCCGAAGTCAGCTAAGCCGCCGGAGTTGCCGTTGAGGCAGCAGGAGGCCAGTTGTGAATGCAAAGCGCTTCTGTGCAAGTCCTCGCACGTTGGTTACCATCCGTGAGCGCCCGGTTGACATTCATTCAAGGAGCAGATCAATGAGCGTTCAGATTGATGACTTTGCCCATCTTCGTTGACAGCCTGCGCTCGTTTCCGCTAGGGTGCCGTGGCATATGAGCAAGGACATAACGACTGACACAAATCAACAAATCAAACATTCGGTTCCGGATGCTACGCTTCGTTCCGGCCCCGACACCGTCCTCTGGGGCTATATCGCGGCGAATCTACCCCCGGCGCTGAGTATCAAATCCGCCGCCGTCGTCGAGATCGAAGCACTCTCGCACCAGGGCCTGACGACGCAGAAGGATCCTGAAAAATTTTTCGCCAGCTACGGTATACCAGGCGCGGAAGTTTTGTCTGACGCAAAGGCGGTCTTCTCCGGTGTGAAGCGTCCAAAAGGGGCAAGTGTTCATATTCTCACCGGACCGATTTACATCGAAGGGGCGGAGCCGGGCGATACTTTGGAGGTTCGCGTGCTCGATATTAGGTTCCGCGTGCCTTATGGCGTGAATAATACCGGGCCTGGTAAAGGTGTGCTGCCCAAGCTGCTAAAAGAACCGTCGGCCAAGCTGATCCGGCTCGATCTGGAGCGGCGAGTCGCACTCTTCTCCAGCGAAATCGAAATTCCACTCAATCCGTTCATGGGGATCATGGCGGTGTCGCCGCCGACTAGCCTGGGTCTGGTATCTTCGACGCCGCCGGGCGCTTGGGGCGGCAATATGGATTTGAAATTTCTGGGTGCGGGTTCTTCGCTGTATCTTCCGGTGTTCAACAACGGAGCGCAGTTTTTTACCGGCGACGGTCACGCCGTGCAAGGCGATGGTGAGGTTGATGGCGGCGCCATCGAAATCTCATTGGCGCCGAAGCTGCAATTCCTTCTTCATAAAGGCAAGACTATCAAGCTGCCGCGGGTCGAAACGGCTACGGATTATTTGTTGACGGGGCTTAGCGTTGATCTAAACGAGGCGACTCGCATCGCGCTGCAAGAAACCGTTGACTTTCTGCAGGCTGAGAAAGGTTTGACCGCCGCCGATGCGTATGCGTTGTCGAGCTTGGCCGTGGATCTGGGAATCGGTGAAGCGGTGGACATCGTCAATCTTGTCTACGCCAAAATTCCTAAGAATATCTTCAGAAGCAATCCACCTTTTTGGGCTTCCACCGAGTGATGACTAGTCGCGAGTGGTCATGCGCTGCACTGAAAACACCAGTCCGGCTGAAGGTCAGAAAAGCTCAAGTCTCCTCACTGCGTCAAGAAAATCTTGCGGAAGTCTTCCTTGAGTTTGGTAAACTGTTCGTCTGATGGATTCTCCATGAAGACTGCATGAGCCACCACTCGCTCGGCGTCTTTGAGATTGGGATAGATCCCGGGAGCAATCGGGAAGTCGCCGCTGTCGGCGATGATCTTTTGCGCATCCGCGGTGCATAGATAATCGATGTAGAGCTTGGCCGCGTTGGGAGCCGCAGCTTTGGCGCTGAGAGCGAGATCGGTCGAATCGGTCAAGACTTTGTCGAAAACGACATGGCTGAGTGGCCCCTTAACCTGAGTAATATACTGCGCGTAAGTAATCCCAAGCTGCGCTTCACCTTTTACCAACGCGGTCGGCACCGGTGCGAACGATTCCAGCAGAAACGGTTTCTGTTTGGCGAGCGCTCTGGCGTAATCCATCCACTTCTCACCTTTAACTTTCTGCATGTTCCAGAGAAACTGCGCGGTACTGGTGTGCCTGGAAGGATCGGGCATGGCGATTTTGCCTTGCCATTTTGGATTCAAGAGATCATCGAAATTCTTTGGCAGATCGGCGGGCTTCACCAGTTCTGTGTTGTAGAGAATGCTCACGGGAGTATGGCGAAACGCGGTCAGCACGCCATCCTTGTCTTTCAAGTGGGCGGGAAACTTGGCCGCTGCTGGTGCCGTAAACTTGGCCAGCGCATTTTCGCGTTTAAGCAGAGCTATCGTTCCGTTGATTGCAAATAGAACGTCGAAGCCCGGTTTGCCGGCGCGCCACTCGGTGATCGCTCGGTCAACAACGGCAGTGGCCGATGCGCGCCAATAATCGACTTTAACTCGGTATTTTTTTTCAAACCCGTTATGAATAGGCGCCATGACATTCGGAATTGTCGTGCCGTAGACGACAATTCTACCTTCCTTTGTCGCCGCCTCCTGATCGAGTGTCTGAGCCAAAATTTCATTGCTGAAAGAGAAAAGCATCAAGCTGATCGAGAGAACCAGCTTTGATTTCATTGCGATCGATGGAATCATTTTATTATTTCCCAGTACGACGTTACCCGCCCATTGATTAAACTAACAAGCCGCCGCGGCGTGATTTCCATACTCTAAGGCCAGGGCGTCCGGTCAATAGCGGACACAACATACATTGATCGGCATGGCGTGATCAAGCGCAGCGGGTCAGTGCTCCGACGATATTCTTTGCGGCTGGCCCGCTCTGAATTGTCTGCAATCAACGCATCGACTATATCGCTTTATCTTCTTGGTGTTGCTTGAGCACAGACGCCAGAATGGAAATCAGCAAGATCCCGCCGACCACGCCTAACGAAATGCCGATGGGGATTTTGTAGAACTCGGCAATCAGCATCTTCGCGCCGACGAAACAGAGCACGAACGCGAGACCAACCCTGAGATAGCGGAACATCTCCATGACGCCGGCGAGAAGGAAGAAAAGAGCCCGAAGCCCAAGGATGGCAAAGACATTGGAGGTATATACGATGAATGGGTCTAAAGTGATAGCGAAGATCGCCGGGATTGAATCGACGGCGAAAATAACATCAGTGGTCTCGACAACGACAAGCACCAGAAAGAGAGGGGTAGCCCACAGCTTTCCAGATTTGCGGATGAAGAATCGTTGTCCCTGATAGTCCGGGGTTACGTTGATGAATCGACGCACCAAGCGGACAGCTGGATTTTTTTCCGGCTCAATTTTTTCCTCGCCGACGAATAGCAACTTAATCCCGGTGAAGATGAGAAAGCCGCCAAAAACATAGATCATCCAGTGGAAGTTGGACAGCAAGGCTGTTCCGGTCGCGATGAAGCCGGCGCGCAAGACCAGAGCCCCTAGAATACCCCAGAAGAGGACGCGGTGCTGGTAGCTGGACGGAACTGCGAAGTAGGAGAAAATGACCAGGAAAACAAACAGATTATCCACGCTCAAAGACCACTCGATCACATAGCCGGTCAAAAACTCCAGCCCCTTTTCCCCACCGCGAAAAAAATAAATGCCCACGCCGAAAAGAAGGGCCAGGGAAACCCAGACGCAGCTCCAAGCCAAGGCTTCTCGCAGCGAAACAGCGTGGGCTTTGCGATGCAGCACTAGCAGGTCGAGCGCCAGTATGCCTAAAACAAAGATGTTAAAAACGACCCATAAAAACAGTTGCGAATCCATGCGTTGTGTATCCCTTGAAGTCCTCGGCCGTTTTAAATTTGCAAAACGACTTTAAAGGTGCGGAGATTTTGATTGCAACAGTGCGTGCGCAGGTGAATCGTATCGTAAGACAAGACCCGTTGAAACGAAACTTCGCTGGCGGTCACCGTTGCCGCGTGCACCGTTACCAATTTACGGCCGCCGGTGCGAAATCTGCGGATGATGGAGGATCTCGTCGAATCGTCCAGTCGGTCCGACGTGACAAAGTCTCCGGCGGTGATCTCAGCATAGCTTTCGAGTTGATGAGAATTGGTCGCTAATCCGCTGATGAGAAAAAAAATTGTTAAGACCCAAGAAGAAATCGCCGGCTTCATCAGACGCACGGGTATCAATTCATATGCATTTAGTCAAATAAAGCCCAAGGCGACTCAGTCAGCGTCGGTTCGTGGGATAAGGCAACCAGCGGGAAACCCAGACGAACATTGTGGTTACCGGCGATAGCCACGCAAAAACTCCTCACCCGCCCATCCTGAATACTGATGCTCGCGGATAGTGATGAATTCCAATAGCCTGGCTTTGCGTTTCCCGTGACTTTGGTGAGGCGCTGAAGGGCGGGCGAAAAGTCGCGCATAAAAAGACCGACGATGTGTTTCGCAGGGTGGAGGAAGGCGGTTGGATGATTCCCTACGAAAAAGAAGATCCCGGAAAGTTCCCGGCGCTATTGAGCGGCGTTCAAGCGTGTGACAGTTTAAGTGCAGGAATTCTGGGCGTTGAGTGATTTACGACGCATGCGTTGGTGACTTAGCCGAGCTTAGCCGAGATTTATCGGTCGTAATTGACTATTCGCGTGGCCGTGGTATACGTTTTGCCTGGTGAAAAAGATCACTATCGGCATAACTCTCTTCCTTTTCTTTTCGTCTTCTTCCCTGAGGAGCTTGGAGCAACTCTCTGCTCGTTTTGACGCCGATTCACAAACGTCTCTTTGGACTCTTGACGACGATTTTTCTTCAGAGAATGCCCGTGGCCGTCGCTCTCTGAAACGGTCGCAAAGAGGCAAATCCTCACTTAACAGCTTGCGCGGCGTGGAAAAACCAGCGCCGGCGATTTCTCTTATCGTCCGGGTAAGGGAATCGTTCATTTCTCATTATTCCAGGTCGAGCGTTTATCAGCAGATAAACGTCTACAGAATTTAACCTGTCCGTCTTCGCTGCACACGAAGCACTTCATGAAGGGCGAAGTTCCCTGGCTCTACAGCAGTCACTTGGACAAAGACGGGCGAGCTGGCAACTCGCCGGAACTGTAATACGGGTGTTCAAAGTGGAATGAAAGCAAAAATTGTGAGGCCTTTAAGAATCTAACTACGAGGGATCTATGGCAAACATACAATGGCACTCGACGCAGGTTGATTCCATTCTCGGTGAGCTGGGTACCGATCCGCAGCAAGGCTTGACCGTAGAGGAGGCTCGACGGCGCCTCGAGGCACACGGTTACAACGAACTGAAAAAGGAAGAGAAGACTTCTCCCTTCATCCTTTTCATTAATCAGTTCAAGAACACTCTCATTATCATACTGGCGGTTGCCACGATCCTCTCCGCGGTCATCGGGGACCTGCTTGACGCCGGCATTATCCTGGCGATTATCGTCTTCTGCGCTCTATTGGGATTTGTTCAGGAGTATCGCGCTGAACGTGCGCTCGACGCCTTGAAGAAAATGCTGACCCCAACGATTACGGCGCTGAGAGGTGGGCGCGAAGAGGAAATTCCATCGAAGGAACTGGTCCCTGGTGATATCATCCTGCTCGAGGCCGGAGATAAGATACCCGCCGACGGGCGCTTGGTCGAAATTCACTCACTGCAGTGCGACGAGGCTCCATTGACAGGGGAGTCCTTTCCCGTGGAGAAAGATCTCAAAGTTTTACCCGAAGCCGTACCGGTAGGCGATAGAAAGAATATGGTATTTACCGGTACCGCCGTTAGCTACGGCAGAGGTAAGGCAGTGGTGACGGATACTGGATTCAAAACCGAGTTCGGGAAGATCGCCACCGAATTGGCGACCGTTTCGCAGGAGAAATCGCCTCTGGAAAAACGCACTGAAGAGATCGGAAAATGGCTTGGAATCATTGCCGTGAGCGCGTGTGTTTTGGTCGTGATAGTCAGCATCGTCCGAGAAGCCATGGGCGGAAGCTTAGATTTGCAATTCATTTTAATGATGCTGATGTTCGCCATTGCTCTTGCAGTAGCCGCAGTTCCCGAAGCGCTTCCCGCCATCGTGACCGGCGCCTTGGCCATAGGCATGCGCGAAATGGCAAAGCGTAATGCGCTGGTAAGAAAAATGCCGGCGGTGGAAACTCTGGGTTGTACGACGGTGATATGTTCCGACAAGACCGGAACTTTAACCAAGGGAGAGATGACGGTCCGCCGGGTATTTGGGGGCGGAAAATCCGTAGAGGTGAGCGGCGTCGGTTATGCACCCGAAGGAGGCTTAAGTCCGGCTTCTAACAATCCATCTCTGAACATGCTTTTTAGAGGCGGAATCCTGTGCAACGACTCCGCGCTTTTGGAGGCGGGAGGCAAGTGGTCCATTAAAGGTGATCCGACTGAAGCCGCCCTTATGGTCCTTGCAGCCAAGGCTGGGCTGGGGCGAGAGCAAATCAGAAATCAATGTCCCAGGATCGGGGAATTTCCTTTCAGCTCGGACAGAAAACGGATGACTACGATCCACACGATGGAGGACGGCAAGCGCAGGGCGTTTATGAAGGGAGCCCCGGAAGTGATCCTCGATCGATGTTCGGCTATCTTGAATGGAGATGAGATAAGCGCGTTGGATGACAGCGAACGTAAAAAAATCCTTTCGGCAAACGAGGAAATGGCTACCGATGCCTTGAGGGTTCTTGCCATAGCTTACCGCGACCTTCCGGAGGCGGATGAGTATAACGAAGATCTCATTGAAAAAGACCTCGTGTTTCTAGGCTTGATCGGCATGATGGATCCGCCCAGAGAGGAGGCCCTCGAGGCGGTGCGGGTCTGCCGGCAGGTGTCAATTAAGCCCATCATGATCACCGGCGACCACAAACTCACTGCCCTCGCAGTAGCGAAGGAACTTGGAATTCACCGCGAAGGCGATCTCGTATTTACGGGGGAAGACCTGAATAAAATTGACGATGATGAATTTGAACGCATTGTTGATAGGATTACCGTCTACGCCAGGGTCTCGCCTCTCGATAAGCTCAAAATTGTCAAGGCGTGGAAGAACCGGGGCGAAGTTGTTGCCATGACCGGTGACGGGGTCAACGATGCCCCAGCCTTGAAACACGCCGACATCGGCATAGCGATGGGCATCACCGGCACCGAAGTGGCGAAAGAAGCAGCGGATATCGTTCTGAGCGATGATAATTTTGCCACAATTGTCCGTGCCATCGAGCGGGGCAGATGGATCTATGACAACATTAAAAAATATTTAACCTATCTGCTCAGAGCGAATATTACCGAAGTCGTGGTGTTAGGCGGCGTTGTCATGGTCATGGGGCCCGAGTACTTTCGGGAGAGCGTGTTTTCAAAGGATGTAAGGATGTTGATCCTGATGGCCGTACTCATCGAGTGCCCGCTATTCCTATGGATGTTCTTTCGATCCCAACCCGATATGGAACTTGCGAGGACCCTGGTTTTCTTCATGTTCGTTTTTATCGAGCTCATCATCGCCATTAACTTCCGCTCTTTGAGATACAGCCTGATACAAGCGCCTCCGCATAAATGGCTCCTGATCGCCATCGCCTGGGAACTGGCTCTGATAGCTGTGTTGATCCAATTTCCAGCGGTCCGAGATTCCTTCGGAATCACCATGCCGTCGGCTTCCGACATCGGGATGATCGTTGCCCTGGGCGTCGGCATCGTCATTGTGATCGAGCTGGCGAAGGCCGGTTTCAGGACGACGACGCGCGGGCGCACGATAACGACTTAGGCGGAACGGGGGTCGGCAAACCCATGTTCCCCGTATCGGACTCCCCAACTGGCCGCGCCGATGATCGAGGCGATGGGCGAGAAAAATATCTCGCTTGATGAAGGATCATGGCATCGCCGTCACTGACAAGACCATTGAAGATGCGACCGTTTGTTGGTGATGCATCCAATAGCGCAGTTTCGCGTTTCCGTGATTTTTCTGGCGCTGAAGCGGCCAAACGGTATCTGGCGGTGAGCTACGGCAGCGGCACTGATCCGCTCGGGCTCAAGCTTCCACCGAAGACGGACGTGGTTTCGCAGCCTGCAAAATACCGATGATTTCCCTATAAGA
>JAJONK010000068.1 GCA_021323355.1 Deltaproteobacteria bacterium | reverse complement strand
GCTTTCCGTGACTTGCTGACGGTTTTCTTTGCCACTCATGACCCGACGACGCTCAATCGTCAGGGCAACGATGTCGGCACGCAGTATCGCTCAGCAATACTTTATGCCGACGATGAGCAAAAACATGAGGCGGAAAGTTTTATCAAGGAGCTACAAGCTGCCGGCGCCTTTAGTAAACCGATCGTGACCACTTTGGAACCACTGACCGACTTCTATGAAGCTGAAGGCTATCATCAGAAGTATTACGCAAACAATCCCTACCAACCTTATTGCCAAGTGATGATCCCGCCGAAATTGAACAAGCTTCACAAACAGTTCGCCGAGTTGCTCAAATCGCACGGCAAAGGCGCAAGCTAAACGTTCCAACGGGGCCAAATCGCTGCGTCGATCTCGGTCCAGCAGTGGAGGCGCGCGCTTTAGCTCGGTGATCTGATATTTGTATGAGGATTCGGATGTTGCTTCTTTAGTCTTAAGTTGCCGGTGAGCCCGCGAGTCGTCGAGTTGTCGGAAATTCGAAGTAAAGTGCTAGGAAAATTCGCATCGATTTGCCATGTTCAGAGCCGTTCCAACTAGGAGGTCGTGGATACGATCTCATCACGACATCCGTTCGTGAAGAGCCAACGAACATCCTGAAGATTCAATATCGTATTCGTTGCAGCAGTTCTTATTGGCTTGAGAACCGAAGATCAACTGAGAAGAAAGTCATGCGCGAACAAACCTCAGCAGTGGTTATGCTCTCCGGGCGTAAGTTTTTCTTCTCTTGCGCCATGCTTGCGGCCGTTATTTTATTTATCGGAAGGTTTGTTCCTCTCTCAATATCGCTGCTGGCTCTCGAGGTCTTCGCGACAACTCTGGGATTATTCTTCTTCGGCTCTTTTCGCTATCAGATTCATAAGAATGCGGTTACTTACGGAATGGTTTTGATCATCATTGCGACTTTCTGCGGATTAAGCAGCTCGCAGTGGCATGTCGAGATCGCGCAGAGAGGCTGGGAACGATGGGCACAGGATTATCTCTTTTCGTTCCATGGCCTCGATGAGTTGATCCATGCCGATACCATGTTGTTTATTCTTGGGTTGACGTTTTTTGTTGCGGTGATTGCGCAAACGCGTCTGCTCGAAGGACTGACTTTCTTTTTGCTACGTCGGTATCGTGGCGCGGTACTCCCGACCGCCTTATCGGTCACTGCAGTGGTCGCCTTTGCCTCGGGTATCCTGGACGGCGTCTCGATGATCGGTTTAACGATTCGAACTCTCGTCATCATTATGTTGCTTGCGGCAGCCCCTACGGCCGCGATTCGTTACGCCGTTATGGTGTGCACCGCGGTGACGACTGTTTGTGGAATCTGGTTGGCCTATGGCGAACCGCCCAATTTAATCATGAAGGCCAACTTAGACCCTTATATCGACAACGCCTTCTTTTTGCGCTACTGCGCGCCTATCGCCATTGCCAGCTACCTGGTCATCGCCTGGCAACTGCGCAGAAGACTGCGCGGCGAGCACGTCAATTTAGAAACTATGGACGTGATCGACGCAAACGCCGAGGACGTCCGTTTCCTGCAAGCGATGCGACATGGAGAAGTACTGACGCCAATTGAATTCGTCGAAAACCATGCGCGCGATTTGGGCGACAAGACCGATCAAGTGGTGGAGCGCTTGCGTGAGGGTGAATCCTTGGGTGTCGCTCTGGTTCGCGAAGAGATTCCCGAATCGACGCGCAAGCAGCTGCTGGGTCGTTTTGTCAGCGAAGACCTGGCGGAATCACTCGATCGCCACTATGTACTTGAGGCGGCGGGAGACCACGCCGGTGCGCTTGCGGCGGAGCGTCAGGTGGACGATACTCTCGCGGCGTCGGCGCGACGGCGCAAGGTTGCGCAAAGGTTCGGCGCTTTGGCCTTGATACCCTTTATCGGGATGCTGGTTTGGCACGGACTGGATCACCGGGTGCCGTTGTTTTTGGCTTCGTTTGCCGGCTTTATCGTCGCTTTGCTGGGAATTGCAAAGATCCCAAAAATGCGCGCCTTGTCGTTGCGTGAAGCCAGCCACGAATATGCAGAATACTATTTTCTCTTCCCGCTTTTTCTCTCCATAACGCTACTGACAAAAGCAGGCTTTTTCGATCAGGTCCAGAATTTAATCCGTTATGGCACCGAGAGTCTTGGTCCGTCGCATGTGGCATTTGGGCAATTTGTCGGAAGCTCTTTGCTCTCCGCCATCCTCGACAACAACGTGGTCGCCGATTTCGCCTCGCGCGCGCTCCATGGCTTGCCCATCGATATCATGCACCTGTTTGCGATGGCACAGATAGCCGGCTATGCGCTGGGGGGCTGCTGGACTCATATCGGCTCAGCGCAATCGGTGGTTGCTTATGCCTTCATCCGCCGCGACATCGACCAGGACTACACGCCGGTGCAGTGGATTAAAGAGATGACTCCGATTATTCTGCAACTGCTGTTAGTGATTACGGTACTCATCTATGTCGAGGGAGCTTTGTTCTCCTGGCTGAGTTAAGACTCGCCGCTCGGAGACGTTCTGGCGATCATCATGGAAGACGGATCTATTTCCATCCATTCAGGCGGCCTTCGATTCCGACTACGACCGTCAGTGATGTTGACAGTAGGCCTGAGCTGCGTTTTGCTTGCGGAATTAGGAACTCTCCCTATCATGAGGTCTTATGAAAATTGATGCGCAACACATTACACTTGTTGATCATCATAAACTTACGCGCTTTGTGGCTGCTGCTTTTGAAAAACTAAGCGTGCCGCCACAGGACGCCGCAATCGCCGCGAATGTTCTCGTCCTGGCTGATCTGCGGGGCGTGGATACCCATGGTGTCATCCGCTTTAATCCAGGAAGCTGGTATGTGAAATGGTTGCGCGATGGCGAAATGAGTCCGGCGCCGAAGATTCATATCGTGTCCGATGCTAGATCATCCGCTTTGCTAGACGGTGACCGCGGAATCGGCATGGTGATCGGCCATCGCGCAATGGAATTAGCAATTGAAAAAGCCAAGGTTTCCGGCGTCGGCATGGTAGGAGTTTGCAACAGCCGGCACTTTGGCATGTCCGCATACTATGCGATGCAAGCCTTACCGCATGACATGATCGGTATCGCAATGACGAATGCAGGGCGCCAAGTGGTGCCGACGTTTGGCAGCGAAGCAAGATTCGGAACTAACCCGATTTGTTTTGCCGCGCCTGCACAGAAAGAGCTTCCTTTTGTCATCGACATGGCGACGACGACCGCCGCTGCGGGAAAACTGGAAGTCGCGGCGCGCCGCGGCGCGTCGATCCCCCTGGGGTGGGCGCTAGACGAGAAAGCTCAGCCTACGACCGACCCGAGGATTGCGCAGAAGGCTCGGTTGCTGTTGCCCTTGGGCGGCACTCGAGAAGGCGGCAGTCACAAAGGGTACGGCTTGGCGATCTTAGTTGAGATTCTCTGCGGTGTTTTGACCGGCACGGTGACCGCGCTGAATCAAAATCAGGACCCGCGAGGTCACTTCTTCGCGGCTATCAAGATCGACGCATTTCGCCCCGTCAACGAATTCAAAAACGACATGGACCGACTAATCAACGAGTTGAAGTCGACTCGACCTATAGAAGGCCAAGAGCGAGTCTACGTTGCCGGCGAAATAGAATTCGAAACGGCAAAGCGCAGAGCCGAGATAGGTATTCCTTTGCTCGGCTCGGTAATCAAGGGTTTGCGCGATGTTGGCCAACAACTCGACATTGCCTATGACCTTGAGTAGCGCTCTTGTCTGAGCGTTCTCAGCATTAGTAAGAACCGCGGCTGATGATTACTTGTTGAATCACAATCTCCTTCATAGGTTTATCCCGAAAATCGCGTCCGACGTTGGCGACCGCATCGAGCACATTTTGTCCTTTTACTACTTCGCCGAAGACACTGTGCTTGCCGTCCAGCCAGGGTGTCGCTTTATGGGTGATGAAGAACTGGCTGCCGTTAGTATTGGGGCCGGCATTGGCCATCGAAAGAATTCCGCTTTTGTTATGCTTAAGCTCCGGGTGGAACTCGTCCTCGAAACGATAACCAGGGCCGCCGGTGCCGTTACCGAGCGGATCACCTCCTTGGATCATGAATCCCGGGATCACGCGGTGAAAGATCGTTCCGTTATAGAGCGGCCGCTTTACTTTCTCGCCGGTTTTGGGATCTGTCCACTCTTTGGTACCGCTCGCGAGACCGATAAAATTAGCCACCGTTTTGGGCGCCTTGTCCTCGAAGAGCTCAACCACGAAGTCGCCCATGCTGGTCTTGAAGGTTGCGTAAACCGGGGCTTTTTTGTCCGTCGACTGCCCTGCTATGGCGATTGAGGTCCAGGTGATTAGCACCACGATCATCCGAAAAATTTTCGACATTCTTGCCTTACTCCTTGTGATTCTTGCGTGTTCGCCAACTTTCAACATATAGCCTCATCGCTGCGGCGCGATTGTCATCCTGCATTCGCACCCCTAATGATTAACTTCGCGGCTCGCGCGAGTATTGCGGGATCAATGCATTCTTGCTGTCAGCCGTGCTGCGTTAACTGAAAGTGCTTTCAAACTAAGCAATTCGTGCAGCACCGTCAAGGAATTTGCGCAGGCATCGTGACTTGCAGATCTCCACTTTCCAAATAAGTGGCGGCTAAGATGAAGATGCTTGCTGTTCGGAGCGATTACGGAGAGCGCAGAGTAACCTCAATTTTAAGTTCGGTGTTTTGACAATGATATTTCGGGATGGTATAGCAAATTTGCTCGGAATAGGGGACTCACTACATGGCGTGGTTCGATCGAAACTCTGGTGGAAAGAAAATTCCAGAGGCAGAGGCGGAGAAAGCTTCCATGCCAGCTCAGTCAACTCCGGAACCTGAACCGCCGCCGGTATCGGTCGCGCCTAAGGCCAAAGTCGAGCGTGTCCCGACACCTTCCGAACCACGACTTGTCGGTCACCTTCATAAAGGAAGTCGGATCACGGGTCAGCTTGCTTTCGAAGGGTCGGTTCGCATCGATGGAAGCGTTGAAGGAGAGATCCGCTGTCTCGAGACATTGACGATCGGCGAAGGTGCTGAAGTGCGGGCGAGAATATCAAGCCGAGTCGTCATCATCCGTGGGAAAGTAGAAGGCAATGTAACAGCCAAAGATAGAGTCGAGTTGCTGACGCCAGGTCGGCTGTTTGGCAATGTCTCGACCCCCCGTCTGATCATCACCGAGGGTGTGGTCTTCGACGGCGACTGCTCTATGGGAGCGGCAAAAGAAGGTGGAGTCGCGGGTTCGAAAAGCTTAAACGCTGAAAAGGTTGCGGTGGCCCAAGCATCGAAACTACAGCCGGATTCCAGTAAGTAACCTCAGTATTCGCCGTTTTCCCATCCGGTTTCTTACGTTCAGACATAGACGGATCGTCGCAAACTCTGGCTGGCTCCAAGCCTGGGCTAGGATTAACCGGACCGTGGCTCCGGACATAGGCGTATGGTTTACGGATTGTCATGATCACAATAGACATTTCTGTAGTTTGGCAGATTGTGTTGTTTCTGGGCCTTTGGCTAATCGTCAGCAAGGTCCTGTTTCGTCCCTATGTGGCGCTCCTGGACGAGCGAGAACAGAAAACCACTGGCGCAGATGATAGTGCTTACCATCTGGAACACGAAGCAGAGCGGCTGCGTGCGCAATACGAGGAAGCCATCGCTAATGCGGCAGCCACGGGAAACGCGACCAAGGAAGCGATTGTTCAACAAGCCCGGCAGCGAAGGGAGGAGCTCTTGGGTTCCGCGCGAGAGGAAGCCGCTGGTATTCTGGAGCGAGTACGTCAAGAGGTTCAAAGCCAGTTATCCCAAGAGCGCGAATTAACGATTCGAGAGGCTGATGCGGTTGCCCACGATATGGTCAGCAAGATCCTCGGCAGGAGAGTGGGATGAACCCGCGCGACTGGTTTTTCGTGGCTGAAGCCTGGGCCGCCGGTGGCGCTGAGCATCACGCGCCCGAGATATCCGGCATTATTTTTCCACTTCTGAATTTTCTGATTTATGCCGGGATCATTTATTACTTCGCAGTTCCACTGATCCGTAACTTTTTAAAATCGAGGCATGATGAGGTTTTGGCCACAGTCACCGGAGCCGCGGCACGGAAGCGGAGCGCCGAGGCTTTGGTTGCGGATTATAGAAGCCGTCTAGCTAAGCTCAACCAAGAGATTGAATCCATCCAAGCCTCGCTGAAAGCCGAAGGCGAACGAGACAAAGCGCGCCTGCTCAGAGAGGCTGAAGCTCTTGCTGCCAAGATCAAGAGCGATGCTCACCTGCTTGCGGAGCAAGAGGTCAAGGCTGCCAAGCACCAGGTCTTTCTCGAGTTAGCCGAAAGAGCCAAAGCCAACGCCACTGACCTGATTCGGCGCCATTTGTCGCAAGGCGACCAAGGCAGATTGGTCGAAGAGTTTATTAACGACCTCGGGCAGGTTAGATGATCGAAGATAGTTTAAGTCGCAGATATTCCAAGGCGCTCTTTGAACTGGCTCGAGAATCCGAGCAGGAAGAGAGCATTGGCGAGCAACTGGCGATGTTTTTGTCCGCATCCACTGAGTCGCGTCTCGGTGCTGTTTTGAGTAATCCGGGTTTCGCTTTGGACAGTCGAAAGAAAATCCTGCTGCAAGTTGCGAAAACGCTGCAGCTCTCTTCTGTAACAGAACATTTTTTGTCGCTCCTGCTCGATCGGGATCGCTTGGCTTTTATTCCTGCGATCATCGCCAGCTACCGGCACCTTGTGAATCAGGCCAAGGGACGTATCGACGCCAAAGTCACTGCTGCAGAACCTTTGGGATCGATGGTTATCCAGCGCCTGCGTGACTCATTGCGCCGGCTGTCCGGAAAAGACGTGATCCTCCAGGAGGAAGCCGATCCCGAGCTCATCGGCGGTCTAGTAGTAGAGTTTCAGGGTAAAATTTACGACGGAAGCGTGCGGACGCAGCTCGAAAAGATGAAGCAACGTATCGCGCGCGGTTTTTGAAGGAGTTTAGATGGAGATCGGAACAGCGGAGATCAGTCGGATTATCAAAGAGCAGATTCGTGACTACGAAAAAACGGTGGAGGTCCAAGAGATCGGCACTGTGCTTTCGACCGGAGATGGGATTGCGCGGATTTACGGCCTGGACCGGGTCGCCGCCGGTGAGTTGCTTGAGTTTCCTCATAACATATACGGCTTGACGCTCAATCTTGAGGAAGACAACGTCGGCGCTGCGTTGTTCGGCGAGACTCACATGATCCGCGAGGGCGACACGGTCAAACGCACAGGACGTATCGCGGAGGTACCGGTAGGAAAACCGCTGATCGGACGCGTCGTCAACGCCTTGGGCGAAGCAATCGATGGTCGTGGCCCGATTGAGACCACTGAGCGTCGGCGGATCGAGATAAAAGCCCCCGGGATCGTTGCACGTCAGCCGGTGAAAGAGCCGCTGCAAACCGGATTGAAGGCCATCGATGCGATGATCCCGATCGGAAGGGGTCAACGCGAGCTGATCATCGGCGATCGGCAAACCGGCAAGACCGCAGTTGCCGTGGACACAATCATCAATCAAAAAGGCGGCAATGTCATCTGTATTTACGTTGCCATAGGGCAGAAGCGTTCCACGGTCGCGCAAGTGGTCGATAAGCTGCGCGAGAGCGGCGCGATGGACTACAGTATCGTGGTCGCCGCCACCGCTTCAGACTCGGCACCGCTTCAATACATTGCTCCTTACAGTGGCTGTACCATAGGCGAATACCTTCGCGATAATGGTGGCCACGCGCTAGTGATTTACGACGATCTGTCGAAACACGCCGTGGCGTATCGGCAGCTCTCGTTGCTACTACGCCGCCCGCCCGGACGTGAAGCTTATCCGGGAGACGTGTTTTATCTTCACTCGCGGCTGCTGGAACGCGCCGCAAAAATGAGCGATGACATGGGTGCCGGATCTCTTACGGCACTGCCGATTATTGAAACCCAGGCGGGCGACGTCTCGGCGTACATTCCGACCAATGTTATTTCCATCACCGACGGCCAGATCTTTTTGGAAAGCGATCTTTTTTATTCGGGCGTTCGACCAGCGATCAATGTCGGAATTTCGGTTTCCCGGGTCGGTGGTAACGCGCAAATAAAAGCCATGAAGCAAGTTGCCGGTACTCTGCGGCTCGAGCTCGCGCAATATCGTGAAATGGCGGCCTTCGCGCAATTCGGTTCGGATCTAGACCAAGCAACGCAACGGCAGCTCAATCGCGGTAGCCGCCTGGTTGAACTGTTAAAGCAGGGACAATACGAACCGCTGCCGGTTGAGAAGCAAATATTAATCATTTTCGCCGGCACCAATGGTTTTATTGACGATCTCCCGCTGACGGCAATGAAGAAATACGAGCAAGAGCTGTTCTCATTCGTCGAATCCAAGTATCCGGACGTTTTTGCCGATATTCTCAAGAAACGGGAGATGGACGCGGATTTGCGCGCCAAAACGATCAAGGTGCTGGAAGAGTTTAAGGTCGCTTTCAAACCATAATGGCGACTCTAAAAATCATCCGCAAACGGATCACTTCGATCCGTAACACGCAGCAGATCACCAAAGCGATGAAGATGGTTTCTGCCGCCAAGCTGCGCCGCGCCCAGGAAGCGGCGCTGCTGGCGCGTCCCTATGCGGATAAGATGAATGAGATTTTAATTAATCTGTCTGCCCGGGTGTCGCGATCAGCCCATCCGCTGCTGGCAATTCGTGAAGAAAAACGCATTCAATTGGTGCTCGTCACGTCCGATCGCGGTTTGTGCGGCGGTTATAATGCCAATCTCGTTCGCGCCGCCGAAGCCTTCATCCGTAACCACGGTGCCGGCAAGGAAATATTGCTGGTTTTGGTCGGCCGCAAAGGAGCGGATTACTATCGCCGCCGCCGCGGCGAAACCGGTGAGCGTTATTTAAATTTTCTGTCGACTCCTGCCGAAGAGCTAGCGGCAGTGATCGCTGAGAAACTGATTACTCGCTTTGTCGACGGTGAAACCGATGCCGTTTATTTAATCTATAGCCATTTCCGTTCGGCCTTATCACAAGTGCCGACAGTGGAGAAGATTTTACCAGTGGCATTGAGCGAAACCCAAGAACCGGAGCAACTAACGGAGTACCTTTATGAGCCAGGGGCCGAAGAGCTTCTATCCAGCCTTTTACCGAGGATTACCGAAATAAAAATTCAGCGGGCGCTGTTGGAGGCGATCGCGAGCGAGCATGGCGCGCGCATGACAGCCATGGATTCTGCGACTACGAATGCTTCGAAAATGATGGGAAGCTTGACACTGCAGATGAACCGCGCGCGCCAAGCTTCGATCACCCGCGAGCTGATGGAGATCGTTGGTACGGCGGAAGCGTTGAAGTGAGGAACGAACGGAGGAAGCCTTAGTTATGAGCAT
>JAJONK010000571.1 GCA_021323355.1 Deltaproteobacteria bacterium | reverse complement strand
GCAGGTCGAGTTTCCCGAAGGCTATGCTTTCTCTAAACCACTCGGTATTCATACCCTCCTGGCGGCACCATTGCTTCGCGAAGAGGTTGCAATCGGAGCTATTTTGATTCGGCGAACCGAAGTCCGTCCGTTCTCAGAGAAGCAAATCGCTCTTCTCAAAACTTTCGCTGATCAGGCAGTCATTGCAATCGAGAACGTCCGGCTGTTCACCGAATTGAAAGAATCTCTGGAACAGCAAACTGCCACCAGCGAGATCCTCAGTGTTATCGCCAGCTCGCCGACGGATATTCAGCCGGTGCTGGATGCAATCGCAAAAAGCGCCGCCAACCTATGTAACGCTCCAAGCGCTTTCATTCAGCGTGTAGACGGTGATGTCATGAGACGAGTGGCCGCTTATCCCTATCCAGCACCTCTGATAGGCGAAGAAACGATTATCGATCGTAGAAGGCTGTCTGGACGGGCTATCATTGAGAGACAAACCATCCACGTCCATGACATGGCCTTAGAAACGCAAAGCGAATTTTCCGGTGGAAAAAACATTCAACCAGTGACCGGTACTCGCTCTGCGCTCGCAACGCCTTTGCTGCGAGAGGGAGTAGCCATCGGCGTTATTTTTGTACGCCGAACAGAGGTTCGTCCCTTCACGGAAAAGCAGATCAAGTTGCTCGAGACCTTCGCGGACCAGGCCGTAATCGCCATCGAAAACGTCCGGCTTTTTAAAGAACTGGATGAGCGAACCAAGGAGTTGACACGTTCAGTCGGCGAGCTCAAAGCCCTGGGCGAAGTCGGTCAGGCGGTAAGCTCCACTCTAGACCTGGAAACTGTGCTGACGAGCATCGTTTCCCACGCGGTTCAGTTGAGCGGCACCGACGGCGGGGCGATTTACGAATACGACGAGCCCTCCGAAGAGTTCCTCCTGCGCGCCACCGATCATATGGAAGAGGAACTCATCACTGCCCTCCGCGCCAGTCCGCCTCGTCTAGGAGACGGCGTGGTGGGGCGAGCAGCGGCGAGCCGTGAACCCGTTCAAGTTCCCGATATTTTAGAAGAGCACGCTTACACGCCGCGCATGCGGCATTTGCTGGAGCGATTCGGTTTCCGTGCTAGCCTGGGCGTCCCCTTGCTTCGTGAAGACCGCATCATCGGCGGCTTGGTGGTACGGCGCAAATCGACCGGCGAGTTTCGCCCCGAAGTCATCGAGCTTCTAAAGACCTTTGCCACACAGTCAGTGTTGGCGATTCAAAACGCCCGGTTGTTCCGGGAGATCGAGGACAAGAGCCGGCAGATCGAAGCCGCGAACCGGCATAAGTCCGAGTTCCTCGCCAACATGTCGCACGAGCTACGTACGCCGCTCAACGCCATCATCGGCTTCTCCGAAGTGTTGGGCGAAAGACTGTTCGGCGAATTAAACGAGAAACAGGCGGAATACACCGAAGACATCCTTTCCTCCGGCCGCCATCTTTTATCGCTCATCAATGAGATACTCGATCTCGCCAAGGTCGAAGCCGGCCGCATGGAGCTGGAGCTGGCACCATTCGATCTCCCTTTAGCCATAGACAATACGCGCACCTTTGTCCGCGAGCGCGCCACACGGCATGGCATCACGGTTGATGTCGCAGTTGACGAGCGCCTCGGGGATTTCGTCGGCGACGAGCGCAAGATCAAGCAGATACTTCTTAATCTCTTGTCCAATGCTGTCAAGTTCACTCCAGAGGGAGGTCGGATCGAAATTGCTGCGAGGCAGAACAATGGTTCGGTGGAGATATCGGTGACTGACACAGGCATCGGTATCGCGCCTGAGGACCAGCCCAGGATCTTCGAGGAGTTTCGCCAGGTGGGCAGCGACTACGAGCACAAGAGCGAGGGGACTGGACTAGGATTAACGTTGGCGAAGAAGTTCGTTGAACTGCATGGGGGCAAGATCTGGCTGACAAGCGAGGTTGGCAAGGGATCAAGTTTTACTTTTTCGCTGCCGATCAGCGCGGCGCTGTAGGTTCGGGAACACAGGGCCTTAGCTTCCATAACGCTCAATACCTGGGAATAACAGCAGATGACAAAAGGCGTAGAATGAACTTGCCGTTACCAGAGGCTAATTCGGAGATTTCCGCCGCGGTGCGCGAGTGGCTCGATCGCTTCGCCGTTTGCGTGCGGGAGGTCGACTACGGGGCGGCGCGACCGTTCTGGCACCCCGACATTGTCATCTTCGGCACGTATCAGGAACTGGTGAAGAGTCTATCGGCCTGGACGGAACGGCAATGGGACAATGTCTGGCCGCGCACGGCGGAGTTCCGCTTCGACTTGGCAAACACCATGGTCATGGCCGCGCCGGACGGCGCGATGGCAGTCGCGATCGCGCCCTGGACGAGCACGGGTTTCCATGAAGATGGAACAGCCTTCGACCGTCCGGGCCGGGCCACAATCGTTCTGGCGAGACAACCGGACGGGCGATGGCTTGGTGTTCATTCGCATATGTCGCTGGCCCGCGGCGTACCGCAGGATAGCCATGGAAAACGCGCGGTGAAGCAGCGTTAGCTATCGTGTTTCTCCCAGCTACTCTGAGCGC
>JAJONK010000570.1 GCA_021323355.1 Deltaproteobacteria bacterium | reverse complement strand
CTCAATGCTTTGAGTCACGACCGGCGCCGGCGAGTAAGCGCCCATGCCACCGGTGTTCGGCCCCTGATCGTGATCGAAGACTCGCTTGTGATCTTGTGAGGATGGCAAAGCGAGCACGGTATCGCCATCTGTGAGCACCATGAAGGAGGCTTCTTCGCCTTCCAAAAATTCTTCGATGACGACTTTCTCCCCCGCTTGGCCAAATGTTTTTGCAACCATGATCTCATCGATGGCCGATTGTGCTTCTTCCCGGCTCGCGCAGATCAGCACGCCTTTGCCCGCCGCCAGACCATCGGCTTTGACGACGTAGGGCGGCGGATTTTGATCGACATATCGCCTGGCCGACGGGGCATCGCTGAAGATACCGGCGGCGGCGGTAGGAATGCTGTTCTCGGTCATGATCTTTTTGGCGAAGGCTTTGCTGCCTTCCAGCTGCGCCGCGTCACGGTTTGGGCCAAAAATTTTCAATCCACGGGATTCAAACAAGTCTGAGATACCGAGCGTCAATGGAAGCTCCGGTCCAACAACGGTGAGATCTATCTTCTGTTCTGCGGCGAAGTCGGCGAGATCTTCGATCTGCTGCGGCGCGATGGCGACTAATTCGGCAAACTCAGCGATGCCCGCGCTGCCGGGCGCGCAATAGATCTTATCGACCTCTGAACTCTGGCGGAGTTTCCAGATCAGCGCATGTTCGCGCCCGCCGCTGCCAATCACCAATATCTTCATAATTTGAGGTTCAGAAGCTCGCAGCCAGAGCTAATGCGAAGGTGAAGCGCTGTCTTGCCGCTGCTGAGCCTAGGCACGTCCTTGCTAATGTCTGAAGTGTCTCATCCCGGTAAAGATCATCGCCATGCCGTGTTCATTGGCGGCGGCGATAACTTCATCGTCTTTGATGGAACCGCCCGGCTGGATCACTGATTTGGCGCCGGCATTGGCCGCTTCATCGAGGCCGTCGCGAAAAGGGTAGAACGCATCCGAAGCGACCGCCGAACCGGCAAGATCCAGCCCGTGCGTTGCGGCGCGCAGCACCGCAATTTTAGTTGAATCAATACGGCTCATCTGGCCGGCGCCGACACCCAGGACTTGATCCGGCGCAGCAAAAACAATCGTATTGGATTTGACGTGGCGGCAAACTCTCCAAGCGAAGTCGAGCGCCTGATACTCTGCTTCCGTTGGCTTTCGGTTGGTCACGACTTTACAGGCGCGTACATCCACCGATCCGGTATCCCAATCCTGCGTCAACATGCCGCCGCGTACCCGGCGCAGATCATAGCCGCCCGTTTGTGGTTCGCTCATATCCAGTTCCAAGAGGCGAATGTTAAGCAAGCGCTTTGCCGATGACAGAACCGTCTTGGCTTCCGGCGTAAAGCTTGGAGCAACGACGATTTCCAGAAAGATGTCCTTGAGTTCACCGGCAGTTTCTTCGTCAACCGGTCGGTTAAACGCGATCACGCCGCCGAAAATCGAAATCGGATCGCAGGCTTTGGCTTTGCGAAAAGAATCGGCCAACGAGATTTTCGACAAGGCCACGCCGCAGGGGTTGTTGTGTTTGATGGCGACGGTTGCGGTATCGGAGAATTCCAGGACCGTGCTTAACGCGGCATCGGCATCTAAAATATTGTTGAAGGACAGTTCTTTGCCTTGAAACTGATTGGCGCGGGCAATCGAAGGACCGTTATCGCCCTCAGTCCCATAGAAAGCCGCGCTCTGGTGCGGATTCTCGCCGTAGCGCATGTCCTGAATCTTGGAGATCTGAATGTTGACCGTCTCTCCCCAACGTGTCGGTTTCCGGTGTCCGTCAAGGGCGGCAAAATAGTTCGAGATCGCCCCATCATAATGCGCGGTATGCTGGAACGCTTTGGTAAAAAGCCGAAAATGCGTTTGCTTTGATAGGGAGCCGTTATTTTTCTGCAACTCGGCAAGGATCGAAGCGTAGTCTTCGGGATCGACCACGACGGCGACGTGCTGGTGATTTTTTGCCGCAGCCCGCACCATGCTGGGTCCGCCGATATCGATATTCTCGACGATCTCGTCGAATGATCCGCCCCGGGCGACAATAGCTTCGAATGGATAAAGATTGACGACCACCAGATCTATCGGCGCGATTCCGTGCTCTCGCATTTTCGCTACATGCTCGGGATTGTCTCTCAACGCGAGAATTCCGCCGTGAATCTTGGGATGAAGAGTTTTCACTCGACCATCCATCATTTCAGGAAAGCCGGTGATCTCAGAAACATCTTTCACCGCGACTTTATTGTCGCGCAGTAACGATGCCGTGCCACCGGTTGAAATGAGCTCGACACCTACATCGGACAAGCCGCGGGAAAACTCGACGATGCCTTTCTTGTCAGAAACGCTAATCAGGTGCCCAAGCGGCCATCTCGTCGGCGGAGATGGTTTCATTTTCCTGGGTGCCGAGGAGAACAACCTCATCTCCCTGGTGTATTTTTGCTATATCGGTAACGTCCAGCATAGTCAAATCCATGCACACGCGTCCGGCCACCGGCGCGCGCTTGCCGCCAACTAACGCCTGTCCACGATTGGAAAGCAGCCTAGGATAGCCATCGGCGTAGCCAATCGGCAGGGTCGCAATCAAGCTGTCACGCTCGGTAATGAACGTCTGACCGTAACTGATGCTGGTATGGGAAGGGACCTTCTTAAGTTGCAAGATGCGCGTTTTCCAGGACAGCACCGGCTTCAGCGAAATTCGAGTGGCCATCTCGGGTGAGGGGTAAACTCCATAAAGCATCAGACCCGGTCGCACCATATTGAAATAGGCCTCCGGCAAAGTAATCGTGGCCGCGCTATTGGCAAGATGAATCAATGGCGGCG
>JAJONK010000569.1 GCA_021323355.1 Deltaproteobacteria bacterium | reverse complement strand
TTATCGCTGCGGCCGAGTCCGCGATGATCGTAAATCAGAACCTGATAGTGCTTGGAGAATTCAGGCACTTGAGCGATGCGCCACGGCGCCAGGCTGATGCCGGTACCGGCAACCAACACCAGCGGATCTCCCTGGCCATAAAGCTCATAATAGAGATTGACGCCGTCCACATTTACCTTGCCGCTTTTGACTGGGTTGATATCCATTATCTCTCCTAACGAAGAAGGTCCTGCGATGCGCAAGATGCGTAGCAGACGCTACCGAATCCCACAATAGCTGTCAATAAATGACCGCGAGACGGTGCGCTCTGGGACAACACCGTTTGGGTCAAGACCGGTTCGCGTCTGCCGACCCGACTGTGTAGCAGAACGGACTCAGGTGAGCGGGTTAATTTCGACCGCAAGCTGCGGTGATCTGTTTGTCTGAAACTATTGAATGCCTGGGAAATATCGAACGGGTTCGACGTTTCAAACGCCAAACCCGTTCATCGGCAATTGACGTTCTCGCCTGTACCGGCTCGCAAACGATCCGATCACGCCTTCAACGCCTTGTTGAAATGATCGATGGTGCGTTGCCAGGCCAGTTTGGCCGCGGCCTCGTCATACCGGGGCGTCGTGTCATTGTGAAAGCCGTGGTTGGTCTTGGGATAAATATACGCATCGTACTTGACGCCGTTGTCCTTGAGCGCGGCTTCATAGGCGGGCCATCGGCCCATGATATTGGGATCCTGCTCGGCAAAGTTTAACAGCAAAGCGGCCTTGATCTTCGGGACATCCTCAACCGCCGGAGCGCCGCCGTAGAAGGGAACGCCGGCCGCAAGTTGCGGCATCCGCACGGCCAGCCTGTTTACCATAGTGCCGCCGAAGCAGAATCCGACGGCGCCTAGCTTGCCGGTCGATTGCGGATGTTTCAGCAGGAACTCCGCCGCTGCGACAAAGTCCTCGGTGATTTTTCCACCGTCGAGTTGCTTTTGCATCGCTGCCGCTTTTTCATCGGCTTCGGCTCCATACTTGTCCACATTCGGATAACCGCCAAGAGGCCAGGTCGCGTCCGGCCCAAAGGCCATGAAACCGGCCACGGCCAAGCGCCGCACGACATCTTCGATATAGGGGTTCAAGCCGCGGTTTTCATGGATCACCAGCACGGCAGGAAATTTTTCGCCACTTGCCGGGCGCGCGAGTAATCCGCGCATGCTGCCGTCCGACGCGTTTCCTTTAGGAGAGGGATACATCGTGTATTCGGCCTTTATGCGCTGATCGTCTTTGGCCACTTGCTGCGCCAACGCATAGTTGGGCCGGAGCATGTCCCAGAGAGCCGTGGCGGTCAGGCCGCCAATGGCGAATTTGGCCGCGCCATCTAGAAACTCGCGGCGGCTGATGCCGCCATGCACGTATCTGTGGAATAGACTAAGCAATTGGGGATCGAAATCACTGGCTTTTTTTCTTTCCATATACTGACAGTGCCTCCTTTGGCTGGCTGAGTTGGCGTGAACGCTACCGGATAGCGCAGTTCACTTCAATACTTTTCGATTTATGACGGACGAGCAAATAGCTGCGGATCACCGGCGACACCGCTGGCGTAATGGAATTCTCTGGGGTTCGTGTAGGGGATGTAGAGCTGTTCGCCTAGGCTTGTAAACCGCGGTTGTTTGTCACGACGCTCATGGCGCGAAGCTATAAAGACGCGCCGGATTATTTTGCAGAATATTTGCCATCGCCGCATCGCTTAAGTCTTTTCTCTCTTGCAGGTGGCGCGCGGCGAAGCGCTCGCGGTCGCCGTGGGGCATGTCCGTTCCCATGACGACCTGCTTCTCTCCCACCAAGTCCAGTACCTGCGGCAGGATGAAATCTTCCAGCTCGGCGCTGAAGAAGAGATTGCCGCTCTTGATGTAATCCATGACCGGCAACTGCTGGATGGGCCTGGTCTGGGGCAGAAACTGCGCAAGTTTTTTCCCCTGATTTTGGTAGCGGTGATTGAGCCGATCGATCATGTAGGGGACCCACATGGAGCCGGCTTCCAAGAAAACCACTTTGAGATCGGGAAAACGGTCGAGAACGCCGCCGCTGATCAGCGCGGCAAACGCCATGAGAACGGGGAAATGAAACGCAACTACGCCGGAGGGATAGATATGCGAATAAAGATTGTTGATCGATGGACAGGCCCAACCGACGTGAACGGCTAACGGGAGTTTTTCCTGGCACAATGTCTCATAAAACTGAAACAGCGACGGGTGATCAAGCTGGCGATCCCCCGCGGTGCCCAGAACCATCACCGCCGAAGCGCCGAGCCGCTTGGCTTCCCGAACTTGTTTTACGGCTTGATCTGCTTCATCCAGGTTCGCCACCGCGGCCCATTTAAGTCGCTCATGGTTGCCCAGGCGGTCGCTGAGCCAGCGATTGTAGGAGGAGCAGAGCGCGGTCACCAGCCGCGGATCGGAGCTTAAGGGATACGCAAGAAATAACGTTGTGTACAGAACCTGAACCGCGATCTCTTCTTCGTCCATAATGTCGAGCCGCGCTTTAAGATCGCTCAACTCCATGCAAGGGATGCTCTCGGGTTTGCCCATCGT
>JAJONK010000568.1 GCA_021323355.1 Deltaproteobacteria bacterium | reverse complement strand
TCAACTGCTGGCATGCCTGCAGCGTCATACCGAAGAAATAAAACCGCCGTTTGTCCGCGACATCAGGCGTGAAGCTCCGCAAATGTTCGAGTTGGTGCAAACCCGGCGACGTCAGGTAATTCAAACTTATTTTGGTTCTTTACTGGACGAATGCCGTAAAGCTGGAGTCGTTCGCAAGGATGTTTCGAGCCGGCTGATCATCGAAATTCTTCTCGGTGCAACCGAGGCGATTATGAATCCGGTGCGAATGGCCGAACTGGGTCTGACCCCCAAGACGGGATATTCAACGATCATCAACGTGGTTTTTGAAGGTGTATTGACTGAAAAGGGGCGCAGACGATGACACGCGATGCGAACAGCGTGAGCAGCGGGTGCTGATGAAACGGCGTTTTTTGATCGGCGGACTGATAGCGGTGAGCCTGATTGTCGCAGTCACAGCATGGCGGCTGATGCAACGCGACAGTGCTGCAACGCATCTGACGCTTTATGGCGATATCGATCTGCGGCAAGTACAGCTTTCTTTCAACAACAGCGAGCGTATCGCAGCTGTTTTGGTTCAGGAAGGCGACCGTGTCAGGCAGGGTCAGCTGCTGGCGCGGCTCGATACCGCAAGATTGGAACCGCAACTGGCCCAGGCCGAGGCGCAAGCCGCGGCGCAATTGCAAATTGTGAAGCGACTGCGCAGCGGCAGCCGTCCTGAAGAGATCGCTCAAGCTCGGGCGAACCTGCAAGCGGCGCAGGCTGATCTGGCCAATGCGCGGCAACAGTATGAGCGTTGGAAGAGCGCCGCCGAAATTTCTGCCGGCCGCGCAGTGCGCCAGCAGGATGTCGACAATGCAAGAACTGCGGTGCAAGTCGCGGAAGCCAGATTAGCGGTAGTCCAGAAAACATTGGACTTGGCGATAGCCGGGCCACGCCTAGAAGAAATAAACGAGAACGAAGCGCGGCTAAAAGCATTCGAGGCGCAAGCGAGCGTGCTGCGCCAGCAACTAAAAGACGCTCAACTGATCGCGCCGGTGGACGCGGTGATACGCACCCGATTGATGGAGCCAGGAGAGATGGCTTCGCCGCAGCGGCCGGTGTTTTCGCTGGCGATTACGGATCCAAAGTGGGTCCGCGCCTTCATTTCTGAGCCGGATCTGGGAAAAATCAAACCCGGCATGCCCGCCGCTATCGTAGTGGATAGCTTTGCCGGTCGGCGGTTCGACGGTTGGATCGGATTCATTTCGCCGGTCGCCGAATTCACGCCAAAAACGGTGCAAACCGAGGAACTGCGGACCAGCCTGGTATATGAGGTGCGCGTGTTTGTCAAAGATCCCGCCGATGAACTGCGATTGGGAATGCCCGCGAGCGTTTATTTGCAGGTGAAGGACAGAGAGCCCGAGGCTCGCAATGAATGACACGGATAGCCGCAGTGCTCTGGTAGGTCGCGATATTCGCAAGACTTTCCGCCGGGACAGCGGTGAAAAAGTTGATGCGCTGAGCGGCGTTTCTATAGATGTGGCTCATGGCACCCTTACGGCGCTGGTGGGACCCGACGGGGCAGGAAAAACTACGCTGATCCGTCTTGCCACCGGATTGATGCTGCCGGACGGCGGCGATCTAAAAATACTCGGCATCGATGTCGCTGCCGAGCCGCAACGAGTGCAGGACCGGATCGGCTATATGCCGCAACGCTTCGGCTTATACGAAGATCTAACTGTTCAGGAAAATATCGATCTCTACGCCGATTTACACGGCGTTTCCCTGGAACAAAGACGTGAGCGCTACTCGCGCTTGATGGACATGACAGCACTGGGATCTTTCACCGGACGATTAGCCGGACGGCTGTCAGGCGGCATGAAGCAGAAACTGGGACTGGCGTGCACCTTGGTGCGCGCGCCGGAGTTACTGTTGCTGGATGAACCGACTGTCGGTGTGGATCCGCTTTCGCGTCGTGAACTGTGGAACATCATTCTGCAGCTAGTTAACGAGCAAGGTCTGACGGTGTTGCTGAGCACTTCCTATCTCGATGAGGCCGAACGCTGCGGCCATGTGGCAGTGATGCATGAAGGCAACATTCTGGCGCAAGGCGGTCCGCATGATATCAGCTCATTAGCCGAAGGGCGTGTGTTTCTTGCCGAACCACCGGCGCGCCAAAAGGCCAGAGATTATCAAGCTCAGCTTTTAGATAAACCTGAAGTGGTGGATGCCGTACCCGAGGGCGGACGGGTGAGGCTCGTCGTTACTGAAAAGATCAAGGATGAAATCGGAAAGCTGAAAGAAACCGTGCAGAGCGGATCGAGAGGAGACAAGGAGACCGCGAGACAAGAAGATTCAGCTGGCTTGAACATCGTAGCTACTTCAACGCAGCCGCGCTTCGAAGATGGCTTTATGGTGCTGCTCAAAGCAGAGGTGCCCGGCGCTTCTCCGGTCTCCCAGTCTCCCAGTCTCCCAGTCTCCCGATCTCGCGATGCGCCCATTGTTCAGGTTCACAACTTGGTTCGGCGCTTCGGAAAATTTGTCGCCGTCGATCATGTCACATTCGAGGTTCAGCGCGGCGAAATTTTCGGACTGCTGGGTCCAAATGGGGCGGGCAAGACCACAACCTTTCGCATGCTCTGTGGTTTATTGCCGGCAAGTGAGGGAATGTTGCGGGTAGCGGGAGCGGATCTGCGCCGCGCACGAGCCTCGGCGCGCCAGCACATCGGCTATGTCGCCCAAAAATTCTCCCTTTATGGCCAGCTCTCGGTCAGCGAAAACTTGGAGTTTTTTGCCAGGGCTTATAACCTGCGCGGCACGCAAAAAGATCGGCGCATCGATTGGGCTCTACAACACTTCCAGCTATCAGCCTTCGCAAACCTGTCAAGCGGCAATCTCCCCGGCGGTTTTAAGCAGCGTTTGGCGATGGCGGCGGCGCTGCTGCATGAGCCGGAAACGCTTTTTCTCGACGAGCCGACCAGTGGCGCGGATCCTTTGGCTCGGCGCGATTTCTGGCGGCGCATCACCGCGCTCTCTCAAGAAGGAGTGACGGTGGTGATCACCACCCATTTCATGGAAGAAGCCGAATACTGTGATCGCATCGCAATTCTAGACGCCGGCCGAATACTCGCGCAGGGTACGCCCGCGGCAATTCGCGACCAGGCGAGTCGAGGACCGGGAAGCGAGCCGACGATGGAGGATGCGTTTATAGCGGTGGTCGAACAGGCGCGCGCAAAACAGGCGCAAACCACTGCCGCGGGGGGTGCGGCATGATGACAAGTTTCAGTTCGCGGCGCATCGGCGCCTTGGTGCGAAAGGAGGCGAAACAGATGCTGCGCGATCCAAGCAGCATCGCCATTGGCATCATTATGCCGGTGCTGCTCATTTTGCTCTTTGGCTATGGATTATCTCTCGATGTAACCAAAGTGCCGGTGGCGGTTGTTCTGGAAGATCCATCGCCGGCTCTATTTCGAGCCGGTATTGCTGACGTCAATGGCTAACGCCGAAGAGCTCATGTTGGCTCGGAAGGTGGACGGCATCATCCGCATTCGACCTGACTTCGCTCGCACTCTGAGTGCCGGCGGCGCCGAAGTGCAAATACTCGTGCACGGGGTTGATGCCAACCGCGCACGCATCATTCAAAACTATGCCCAGGGGGCGGTTGGCCAGTGGACTGCGCGGCGAGCGGCTCGAGGAATCGAAGTGGTTGCTGGTCCGGTGACGGTGCAAAGCCGCATGTGGTTCAACGAGGCCAACGAAAGCCGCTATTTCCTGGTGCCCGGATTGATCGTTTTGATCATGACCTTGATCGGCGCCTTGCTCACCACGCTGGTAATGGCCCGTGAATGGGAACGCGGCACGCTGGAGGCGTTGTTCGTGACCCCGGTCCGGACGGACGAAATCTTGCTTGGCAAAACGATTCCTTATTTCATTCTAGGCATGATCGGTCTGGTGCTCTGTCTGCTCGCCGCCAAGTTTCTGTTCGCCGTTCCGTTTCGCGGTTCGGTAACGGTGCTCGCCGGCGCATCCATGCTTTACCTGCTGGTGGCTCTCGGTATCGGTCTACTGATCTCTTCCGCGGTAAAAAACCAGTTCGTTGCCAGTCAGATCACCTTGCTGGTTTCTTTTCTTCCCGCGGTCATGCTGTCGGGATTTCTCTTCGATCTGCGCAGTATGCCGGATCTGGTCCGGACGATTACTTACCTGCTGCCGGCGCGGTATTACGTCGCTCTATTGCAGACGATTTTTCTCGCGGGGGATATCTGGCCTGTGATTATTCCCAACGCTCAACGCTCTGGTGCTGGCCGGCATGGCCGCTGTGCTAGTGATTTTGACTCGACGGGTTACCCGGAAGAGGCTGGCTTAAAAACGATGCTCGACACCCTGTACCGCATACTTGCTCTGACCCGAAAGGAGTTGTTGGCGATCCTCAAAGATCCGCGCAGCAGGTTTAGCCTTATTCTACCGCCGATCTTGCAGTGCCTGATTTATGGCTATGTGGCGACCTACGACTTAAATCATGTTCCGTATGCCGCGTTTGATCACGACCGCAGCGCGGTATCGCAACAACTGCTGGCAAGAATAGATGGTTCGGGAGTTTTCCAGCGGGTGGCTAATCTCGATCGCTACCTTGAAGTGAAGACCATCATCGATCA